>NZ_BTPU01000058.1:0-19207 GCF_036985595.1 Vallitalea maricola
TTATTTGTATTACAAATAACATCAGAAAGAGAGCAGTTTGTAGGGACGCTTTTAGGCAATACTGGTTTGTGGCAACGCCTTTATTTAGGTGTAATATATGTATACATGTCATTTGTTTTGTATGGTATAAAATGATATAAATTATCAATCTAGAATAGCTTTCTATAATTTAATTAAAATCATAGAAAGCTATTTTTTATGTGCTATCGTTTTTGATCGCACATTATAATATTAATTTCAAATTCGCTATTATTAGATTGCCAATTATATACGCCATTGTACTGGTTAACACAACCAAATAGACTTTTTAGTCCTAGTCCATGTTCTAAGATATTTCTTTTATGAGTTTCTAAGTCTACTACCATTTTTTGAATACTATTTTTTGAATTTATTACCAAAGCACCGTTATAATACAGTATATTCATAGATATTTTTCTATTACTTAGGGGGCATTTAACAGTCGCTTCTATAGCATTGTCCAAAATATTACTGATAATAGCTATTAAATCTTTATCAAGAATACTAATTTTACTAGGAACTTTAATGTTGTATTCAAATATGATAAACTCTTTCTTCATTAAATTGTATTTTACATTAATTAAAGTATTGATAACTCTATTCTGTGAGAAGTTATAGCAAGTAGCTATGTCTACATCTTTGATTAAGGTATTAAGTATATCTTGGGCATCATTATAAAATTCATTTTGAATGTAATTATTAATAACTACTAATTGGTTATGTATATCATGTTTGAATTTTCTTATTTTATCATTCTGTACTTCTACCTCTATGTAGTGCTGTTCTTTCATCATTAATTTAAGATTAATGATATCGGATTCTTTATTCTTTATATATAATCTTTCCATATGATGAAATATAATAAAGCATACAATGTTTATAGATAAAAATACAAAAAAGACAATGTAATTCATCTCTGAATATAAATCATGATGAGTAAGCTCGAAATTATAAAATACTATTATGAATGCAATACTTAATGTTGGTATTATTAAATGAAGTAAATAATTTGCAAAATTACCTTTGAGTGCATGTGTGTTAATGTATTTACTCTTTAGAATTCTAATAACAATAAAGAAAATAGAGTAATATAATACTTGCAAGAAGTATAGCATGTAATTATATTTATCAATGTAATATTTATTTGATTTATATATTGTTATTATTGATAACCATATAAACATATTCAGTATTAAGTAGAAAAGAAAATAGTGTACAAGTATACAAATTTTTTTGGATATATTATCTTTCTCATATAATATAAAAGCTATTATTAATGATAATAATATTGCAACGAAAACGTTGATTGGATTGCTGTTAAATGTAATCTTAATTATGGTATTAATCAACACTAATATCCCAAGTGTGAATGTAATGAGTGCTTTATAGGGTCTTTTGGGAAAGTATATGCCAAGAAGTTTGTATTCTAAAAATAATTCTATAAAACTCATGAAAAATTCTATTATTATTACAATCATATTAACCTCGCTAAGATGAATTGTCTATACTTATGCATAAACTCATTATAATATTTTCTAGATATTGATATTCGTTTATTGTTTTTTAAGACTAATTCCTTATTTTCAATCTTAAAAACAAAATCCATATTAATTATAAAAGATTTATGTACTTGAGCAAAAATAGTATCATTCACATTATCATTTAACTCCTTAAAAGTTCCGTAATAAGTAAAATCTTCATTATCTGTATGAACAAAAATTAACCTTTTATCTTTTTCAAAATATAATATTTGATTATAATTTAATGTATACAATATTTTCCCCGATTTGAATTGAAAAATAGTATTTTTTATAGTTAAAAAATGCTTAGCTCTTATTAAAATTTTATCAACCATGTCTTTATTAATAGGTTTTCGTAAATAATGAAAAGCATTAACTTCAAAAGCCTGATAGACTAGTTCACTATGGTTGGTTGTAAAAATAATAAGTGCATTCATATCTTTAGATCTAATAAACTTTGCTGCTTGAAGACCATTTATTTCTAACATTTCTATATCCAAGAAATAAATTTGATAATAAATATTAGATTCTTCTAAATGTTCGATAAGTTCTTCGCCTGATGTATACACATCACAAGTAAATAAACGTTCATTATAATTGAAGTATTTATATATAAGTTCTTCTAGTTTCCCACTATCTTTGTAAGTATCATCACATATTGCAATTTTCATACTAATCTCCCCTCTGTATTCATACTATATACTATATTGTTTACAATAATTACATTAGATTTTGGTTGAACAATTACATAAAGCAGAGGTTAATCTGGTATTTTTGTCATTTATGCCGATATCACTGAATTTTTAGTTTAGAGTCATTGTTCAGGTTAATTGATGTAATCGTAATTAGAATGTGTCTTTGAAATTTTAATGTATTAATATTGTAACATATATTGAGTAATATATCAAAAAAATATATATTATTATGTCTTATTTGTTGTTATAAAGAATGTGTTAAGATAATAATGGAAAAAAATGCCGAATAAAAAACAATTAAATTAGAAATATAATAAAATACTAAAATATGTAAAAAAAATAAACAAATTATTTGTATTAACTTTTGTTATTAAAGCATTTTTCATTAAAATAAATATTAGGAGAATTCATTTTTGAAATAGGACATATTGTGTATAGCATATCTTTGTATAAGGAGGTGCTGTATGGAACAAGTTAAAGAAGATAATTTGTGGCTATATAATAGCAGCATAATCTTTGTAAGAAAATTAATGAGAAACAATTTGATAAATCATCAGGAATACAATACTATAATGAAAAAATTATATGAGATTTATAATATTAGAAAACAACCTGTCTAAAAACCATAAGGCATGTATAAGATGAAATAGTAAAAGGACATTAACGATATAAGCTTGATATGGAGGCGGATTATGATAAGGAGAGCAGTTGCTTATTGTAGAGTAAGTAGTGACCATGAAGACCAGCTTAATTCTCTAGAGAATCAAAAACAAATGTGGGAAGAATACATAAACAAACACGAAGATTTAGAGTTTTGTGGACTATATGTTGATGAAGGAATAAGTGGAACTTCTACTAAAAAAAGAGTAGCCTTCAATAGAATGGTTAATGATGCTTCAACAGGTAAGTTCGATTTAATATTGACCAAGGAAGTATCTAGATTTGCAAGAAATACAGTTGATACATTACAGTTTACCAGGCAACTAAAAGAGTACGGAGTTGATGTTTATTTTAAGATAGATAATATCAATACTGGAGACAATGACGGAGAACTTAGATTATCTCTCATGGCAACATTAGCCCAAGAAGAGTCCAGAAAGATATCTGAACGTGTTAAGTCTGGACATAAGCAAGCCATGAAAAATGGTATTGTTTTTGGTGCTAATAGAATTTTTGGCTATGACCTAATAGATAAGCAACTTTACATAAATAAGACTGAAGCAGATATTGTAAGAAAAATCTTTAATTGGTATCTATTAGAAGATGAATCCTTACATGGTATAGTAAGAAGACTAGCCGCAATTGGGATAACTAAGGGTAAACTGGGAGGGAAAATAAACCATTCTTCAATTAGAAGAATTCTAGAAAATGAAAAATATGCAGGCGATTTAAAGCAACAGAAATATTATACTGTCAATTATCTAACTCATAAAAGAAAGAAAAATAAAGGAGATAAAGACTATATAATAAATAGAGATAATCATCCAGCCATTATTGATAGAGATATCTGGAATAAGGTTCAGATGAAGTTAAATGGTAATATGAGAAAATATAAAGAACAGGGAATAGGATATAGTAAGTCATTATTTTCAGGTAAAATAATATGTGGTAGCTGTGCTGGAAAATATAGAAAAAGAACCATGAAAAACAAGGATAAAACAGATCGAGTAATCTATAAATGTAGCGTTAGTTATAACAAAGGTAAAAAGGGCTGTGAAAATGGAAGTTATATTCGAGAGGATGTATTAATTAATATTTTTATTGATTTACTCACAAGAATCTCAGAGGATAAGGATAAAAAAATATTTATAAAAAATATGATGACTGCCCTTGAAGAAGGTTTAAGAGATAATCCTAATAAAAGACTAGAGAGTATTGAGAAGCAAATTAGTAAAATTCAAGATAAAAAAGATAAGCTCCTTGATCTTTACATGGATGGGATGTTAGGAAAAGAAGGTTATACTAAAAAAAATGCTGAATTTCAACAGATTGAAAGCCGATTGAAAGCTGAATTACATATTATTGAAAATAAAAATATTCATTTTAGTTCTAAGAAACAGAGATTAGATAAATTCTATAATATGGTATGTAAAGAATTTGATTATAGAGAATTACAAAGTAATGATGACATAAAAGAGTTAGTGAATATTTTTATTGACAAAATAGTAATTAGAGAAAATATTATTAAGTTTTATCTTGTAGACGGTAATTATGAGATAGATATAAAAGAATATCCTAGAAGGATTAACACAGGAGATTATTCATCTAGGAGATTTCTGGAATGAAGAAGGCATAGTAAAAAATAAAAAACAAATTCTAGATGTCAATGCTGCTGTAGGTAAATTATTCAAACGTGCCTATAGATATTTAGCAGCTGCAAAGAATCTATATACTGACATTGAGGTGATACACCAAGATGCAGTTAATAAAGCAGGAGCTTATATTGAAGCACAAAAAATTATTTCTAAGCTATTAGGAAATATTAATGTATCAAAAAAAATTGGCAAAGTAAGAAAACTATTCGCCAGTGCCATAACACCAAAAGGATTTGTTAATCATCTGGATTCAGTTATTGGCTGTAATGATAAAGTATATAGAATAATAGGAGAACCAGGGACTAATACATCAAAACTGCTTGAACTGATTATGGAAGATGCTATAAAAAAAGGTTTAGACGTTGAAGCTTTTTATTGCCCTATAGATCCTGAAAACAAAATTGAGCATTTAGTAATAAAAAAACTTGGTGTGGTATTTATAACAACTAATGATTTCCATGACTTGAAAGTTGTTAATTCCCAGATAATAGATATGAACAAATATATTGATTATACTATATTAAATCAGTATTTTGACGTATTACAATACGATTATAGAGTATTTAGAGAACTATTGGAGACTGCAATAACTACTATTCATGATGCAAAGAAATCTCATGATTATCTCGAAACCCTATATATTCCACATATGAATTTTGACAAAGTAAAACAAAGTGAGGATAAGACACTGGAGAGAATATTAAAATATGCTGAAGAACTTAATATTTAATTGTAATTGACATATATGTCTAATAATAATATAACGTGGATATATCTATTTAATAATCTAATTGGTACACTAGATTATACAAAATACGATATATCCATATTTATTATTATCTATTTTATTTTACTCCTTTCATATTCTGTATTTTATTGATAAAATAAGAATTAACTTTTAAGATAGAGGTAAAGCCATGATAGATTTGAAACTGTTAACATTTATAACTGTAGCTAAAACCAAGAATTATACTAGGGCTGCAGATATTTTGAATATAACTCAACCTGGAGTCTCCCAGCATATAAAAGCTTTGGAAGATTACTATAATGTAAAACTTTTTTACAAACACGGAAAACAAATGGAATTGACCAGTGAAGGTAGGTTACTCTTTTCTTATGCAATAGAAGTTAATAGGATGAACGAAATGATTAAACATGAATTAATCAATAAATCGTCTATAATCAATAAATATTATGTAGGTGCAACATTAACAATAGGAGGTTATGTGTTACCTAAGATTATCGGGGAATATCGAAAAAAACACGAAAATACAGATATTATTCTTTATGTAGAAAATACAGAAGCTATAATTAAAAGATTATATAGTGGAGATATTTATTTAGGTGTAATAGAAGGACCATTTAATAAAGCAAAAGTCAAATACGAGAAGTTTCGAGATGATGAATTGGTATTAGCAGTTTCTAAATCACATCCATTTGCTGTAAAAAAAACAGTAGCCATTGAGGAAGTACTACAAAACAAGCTGATTCTAAGAGAAAAAGGCTCAGGAACAAGAAAAGTATTTGAAAATAAACTTATAGCATCTGGTTATAGATTAGAAGATATGAACGTTTATATGGAGATAGGAAATATAACAGCATTAATTTCTTTGGTGGAATCTAATTTGGGATGCACTATTATATCAAAAGAAGCTGTAAAATCATCTGTAAAAGCTGATAAACTAGGAATAGTGCCCATTAAGAATTTTAATATTATGAGGGAGTTTAATTTTGTCTATCTAGACCAGTCCCAATATGGTTTTATTAAAGATTTCATTGAGTTCTGTAAAAATCCTAATTAACCCCTGATAGTTGAATGAATACATCTTATATAAATATTTCTTATGCTAATATAATTTATTATAATTTTACCTTATAGGTGTTGGCTGGTATAATTACTTTTGAAAAAGAATAAAAAGGACGGATTATTTATGAATAAAACTATTAAGAAGTATATACCGGGTATTGTTTTTGTACTAGCTATATCTATTGCATCAATGTTTCTAAATGATTTGCTAAAGGTATATATTAACCTTGAAGCACTTACTATAGCAATCATAATAGGTATCATTTATAACAATACTGTAGGAACACAAAAAGTATTTAATGAGGGTGTTAAGTTCTCTCTAAAAAAACTACTTAAAGTGGGAATAGTTTTACTTGGATTCAAGCTAAATATAAATTCCTTATTACAATTGGGACCTAAAATATTGATAATGGTTATGATTTATGTCCCTATAGCCCTAATTTTATCAATGATGTTAGGTAAAGTATTAAAAGTCAATAAGAAATTATCTACTCTTATAGGTGTTGGATCATGTATATGTGGTGCATCTGCTGTAGTTGCAATGGCTCCATGTATAGGTGCAGATGATGATGACTCAGTAATATCTGTATCAATAGTAAGTTTTTTAGGTGCTATTGGAGTGCTGATATATTCAGGAGTAGCAGCTAGCCAGATGGATCTGTCACCAGTACAATATGGCGCTTGGTCAGGTCTTTCTCTTCATGGTGTTGCCCATGCTCTTGCTGCTGCTTTTGCTGGAGGTAATGAAGCAGGGGAGATTGGGACCATAGTTAAGATGGCAAGAGTGTTGATGCTTGTACCTGTGTCAATTGTTTTAAGTTTCATATTCAATAATGGAAAAACCAGTAGTACGAAGACTAGATTTCCTATGTATGTACTATATTTCATTATAGCAGGAGTTATAAATTCATTAGGTATAATTCCAACTGGTATCACTAATATATTAACGAAAGGAAGTTCAATATTCATATTGATGGCAATGACAGCTATGGGATTATCAGTCAATTTGAAAAGTATACTAAATAAGGGTGTAAAGGCTTTAATTACTGGTACCATCTTATTTATAATATTATCTACAGGTAGCTTATTAGTGATTATGAATATCTTATAATTTTAATTCTATTAGTTAAGGAAAATGACTTATAAAAATGTGCGTACAGCACATTTTTTTTAATGAAAGACATAAATGAATGTTAAACAAAGAATAGAATACTATTAGGTTTGTTATTTACAAAAATTGAAATCCATGATATTATTGAATTAGATAATTAGAATATTATCTAAATATGTAAAGATATATAGTTACAGAAAATCGAAATATGAACTAACTAAAACTGTAAAAAGGAGAATAGAATGTTAAAAGTTAATAATCTATCAAAAACATATTCAAAAGGAAACACCAAGGCAGTAGATAATCTTAATTTTTCAGTTAAGAAAGGGGAGATATTTGGATTTTTAGGACCCAATGGAGCAGGAAAAACAACTACTATCAAAATGATTGTTGGGCTTTTGAAACCAACAGATGGTAAGGTTATAATCAATAATATAGATAATCAGAAGAATGTATTACAAGCTAAGAGACACATCAGTTATGTACCTGATAAACCCGAGGTACTTGATAAGTTAAAAGGTATCGGTTATCTTAACTTCATTGCTGACGTATATGGAGTTAAACAGGAAGATAAAAGAAAAAGGATGGAATATTATCTAGAATTATTTTCAATGAAAGATGCAGTAAATGATGTAATAAGCAGTTATTCTCATGGTATGAAGCAAAAGATTGCTTTAATAGGAGCACTTTTACATGAACCTGATCTTTTTATATTAGATGAACCAATGGTTGGGCTAGATCCAAAATCTTCATACAACTTAAAAGAGGTTATGAGAAGTAGGTGTGAAAAGGGTAAGTCAGTATTCTTTTCAACCCATGTCTTAGAGGTAGCAGAGAAATTATGCGATAGAATAGCTATTATTAATAAAGGAAAAATCATAGCTCAAGGTACAATGGAAGAATTGAGAGCTCTAGAGGGAGAAGAAAATTCTTTGGAAAAAATATTCTTGGAGTTGACAGAAAAATGAGAGATATAATAAGACTAACCAAAGTAAGTTTAATTAATGGCTTCAATCTGCATAGTTTCAATATAAAAAATATAAGAATGAACAAAAAGCTGTGGAAATTAATATTAGCAATTGCTATTATAATAACCTTTGGTGTTATGTATATAGGCTATTGTAGATTTATTGATAAACTGAGCTTAACTTTTATACAAATGAATCAAAGTTATTATTTTAACGCTTTATTATATAATATAATGAGTCTCCTTATATTTATATTTGGGATACCTTATATAATGGCTTATTTTTATTTTTCAAAAGAAACTGAGATGTTATTAGCGTTACCTATCAAGCCAAAAAATATATTGGTATCAAAATTCTTATTGCTTATGATATATGAATATATAATAGTATTCTTAGCTGTGACACCTGCATTTATAATTAACGGAGTTCATCAAAATGCTGGTTTAGTGTATTATATAATTTCAGTGATTTTACTATCCATTATACCAATGGCACCCTTAGCCCTATGTAGTATTATATTGATGTTAGTGGCTAGGATAACTAATTTCAGTAGTAAAAGGAATTTAATCAGGGGTATATTTTTATTCTTGATAACATTTTTGGCAATAGGTATTCAGATATATCTACAAAACAATGCAGTATTAATAGAACAAGGGGAATTCTACCAGAATCTATTGACTAATAATGAAACTTTGATAAATATGTTAGGGAATATCAATCCTTTAGCAAAATGTCTAGGAACTTCCCTTGTATCTACTTTAACTATACAAAGCATTATGAATTTGCTCATATTTATTATAGTGAATTTAATGTTTTTTGGTTTATTTGTTGTTGTAGGAGACAAGGTTTATTTAGATGGAATAATTGGTGGTAATGAAGTTAGGTCCAAGAAAAAAGAATTAACTGATAAAGAATTCAATAGAGAAATTAACAAGAAGAACAGTCCTTACTTAGCAATATTCAAAATAGATGTTATTACTATAGTAAAAACACCAATTTATCTATTTAATTGTTATGGAGCGGCTATTATAGTGCCTATAATAATTATTTTACCATTAATGTTTGGAGGAGAGATTAGTTCCATATCAATTGATTCAATATTAGATTTATATTATGTTAATACAGACTTTGCTAATTTTATTATTGCAGGTACTCTAATTTTAACATGCTTGTTTAATCCTACTTCAGCTACTACGTTTTCTAGGGAAGGTAGATATTTTTGGATAAGCAGGATGATACCAGTGAATCCTAGAGATCAGATTATTGGAAGAAGCATAAGTGCTTTGCTGCCACAGATATTCTTGGTAATAGTTCTCATAATAGGATTAAATTCAGTATTGGATGTTGAAATAGGCACATATATCATTGGGTGTGGATTAGGATTATTAAGTTCATTACCTATAATATTACTAGGAATGATAGTTGATATACAACGACCATTATTAAATTGGAGTAATCCTCAGAGGGCTGTAAAACAAAACATGAATGTCATAGTTACAATGTTATTGGGAAGTATTATAGTTTTAGGTTTAGGTGGATTAACATGGTTGTTACTGAGATTAATGGTTGATAGCATACTGATTTTTGGTATTGATTTGGTTATAATCTTATTACTTACCATTATTTTATACAAGATACTAGAAAATAAAATTCAAGTCAGGTTCGTTGAAATAAATTAATGGTGGGAAAGTTGAGCCAATAATATTAAAAATGAAGATTCATTGAACATAGGAATGGCTGTACATAATATACAGCCATTTTAACTTATATGGTAATGTTCGTTATAATGTTGGGGGGTAAATACCTACCATATCAGAATTATGAATATAGATATAGTCGTTTGGTTGTGGATTAAGAATCACTAAATGTACCATTCCATCTCGAGTAATTCCTTTAATATAGACATTAACCCTACCATAACCAGGAATATAAGTGTTGATAACCTTGCCAATATTATCTTTTATAACTGGAGCAGGAATATACTTCAATGAAGGTTCTTTTCTACCACCCTTTTTAGGTTTTTTTGGATTACGGTCCCTTTCTCTTGGTGGATAAGACTTATATGCTGGTAATACTGACCATGGATCATATCCATAATCATCAGGCATCTGTTCCTCAGGTTGATAGTTATAATTATTATAGTCAGATGGTTCTTGAGTTGGAGGAGCATTATTATAATTATTTGGTTGTTGATGAGGATTACCTTCGTAATAACTATCCATATAATTAGGGAAAACACTCCAAGGATTATATTGTTGTTGATTAGGATTTTTATCTAAGTTGTAATGTTTTTTCTCTTCTGTCTTAATATAAGGACTCACATAAATCACCTCCTATATTATATTATGGAAAGCTAATTATTTTGGGATAAGTAATTGAAATATACACGAATAAAGAGAATGATTTTATGTAATAATGTTAAAATTAATGGTTAAAATACTTATGTAACTATTTAATTTAACAAATTTATGAATAGGAGTAATATCATGCGTAAAAAACAAGAAAACAACAAGAATAAGAACAATAATTATAATACTGATATTCCTGATTATAGTTCTAAGTTAAATAATTCGAACACACCTTATCCAAATCCCCAAGATGATTATGATGAATTTGCAAAAGAGTTGAATCCAGATGATTTTGAATAAGTAAGAAGAAAGTGGCTGACTCATAAATGTATTATGAGAAAGCCGCTTTTGCTTTTTGGTTTAACTGATGAAGTTATCTAGCTTCAAAACTACCACAATCTGTAATTTCTTGTGTCTTTACTGAATTAGTCAAATTATCCAAATTAGAAACGCTGGAATTAACTACTTTGATGTGATCAAGTGAACAGTAATCATTATTTGTATGATATTTACATTCACTTACTGTACATCCTATGCTAGCATTATAATTTCCTGATTGCATCAAAAAGACTCCTCTCATGTTACATTAATATAGTAATCAATAGAAAAAACTAATGGTTAATACACAAATATCTATAATGACTATCATATACATTTTAACTATTTATCATCTTATGTATTAACCATAATATTAATTTGTCCTAAAAATAATGTATTATGCATAAAGCTATAATGAAAAGATAAAGTAATATTGGAACAAAATGGCTATAATAACCGTCATAAAATATATAAGTTAAAAAGGAGAGGTTAATAATGAAAAAAATTTTAAGTTTTAGTATTATGATATGTATGCTGAGCTTAATAATAACAAGTAGCTGTTTACTCATTGATAATAACTACGTGAATGCAGAAAATAACCAGTCTATTACAGTAAATAAACAACAAGAGGAAGTTAACATTAAAGAAATATTTGATTCATCTATTAACATTTACCATAAAATTCAATCAAAATTCGATATCAATTTCATGAAAAAAATTACAACTCCAACTGACAGCAAAGATATTTTTGAATTGCCTACTATAAAATCTAAAGATGAACTGATAGAACTTGTAAATGAGCATATGTACGATTATTGTAATGAGATTAAAGGGGAAATACAAATTACAATGAATTCTAAAAATGAAGCGTCTACAGAAAGTAAATCATCAGCTAAATCTAGTTCTGATACTAATAATCAAGTTGAAGGTGTAGAAGAAGGAGACAGTGTAAAAACCGATGGTAAATTTATATATATAATAAATAATAATAAAATATCCATATTAAATCCTAACCCGAAAGAAGCGAAAATAATAAGTGAAATAACATTAGGTGAAGATGAAAAAGATATTGCAGAAATATTTTTGGCAGATAATAAATTAATAGTAGTCGGCAACAAATACGGTTTCTATGTAGATAAAAAACCAATGTATTCAAAGAAGAAAGATAATACTACCCATTTTCGTCATACCTATGATATTAATGTAGAAACAAGTTTTGTTAAAATATATGATCTAAAAAATATCAACTCACCTAAAATAATTAAAGATTATACTTTTGATGGTTACTATGTTTCTGGAAGAATCATAGAAGATAATTTTTATATGGTAACATCCAAGACAATAGGAAATTACAGATATTATGATTTCAATGATAAAAGTGATTTTGACAATAATATTTTACCATGTTTTATTGATAATGAAACCATGAAGAAGAGTATAATCAACTATAACCAAATCAAATATTTCCCAGGTAATATAGAACCAAATTATTTAGTTACTATAGGGATAGATTTAACGGATATAGAAAAAATACCAGATGTTAATGCCTACTTAGGTAAAACCAGAAATATTTATGTATCAGAAAATTATTTGTATACTTCATTCTATAAAGGAAGAGAAACAATTATCTACCAATTTAAGCTTGAAGATGGAAAAATAACCGAATCTGGCAAAGGTAAAGTTAATGGAAGGATACTTAATCAATTTTCCATGGATGAATATAACAAACACTTCAGAATCGCTACAACAAGTAATGATTGGAGTAGTAATAACTCAGGAAACAATGTTTATATACTAGATAATAATATGAATACAGTAGGTAAGTTAGAAAATATCGCTAAAGGAGAGAAAATATACAGTACGAGATTTATGGGGGATAAAGTATATATGGTTACATTTAAACAGATTGATCCATTTTTTGTAATAGATACATTAGATGTAACCAAACCAGAAATACTAGGATATCTAAAAATACCAGGTTTCAGTAAGTATCTCCATATGATAGATGAGACTCATGTATTAGGATTTGGGCAAGAAACACATGAAGGAAAATATGGGGCTAGAACAGATGGGTTCAAAATATCGCTATTTGATGTAACTGATGTTAGTAATCCAATAGAAAAAGATAAAACTGTAATAGGAGAAGCTGGTACTAGTTCAGAATTATTATTTAATCATAAAGCACTAATGTATCTGAATGAAGATAACATGATGGCTTTCCCTATACAGATTGTAGAAGATCATCAACACACCTTCAAAGGTGCTTATGTCTATGATATAAATAATCACTCACTAGAATTAAAAGGCGGATTAACTCAATTTGATAATCCTAGTGAATTCAAAGTCTATTATCCAGATAAGAATATCACTAGAATATTATTCATAGATAAATATCTATATACAATATCTGAAAATGCTGTCTTTATACATGATGTAAATGACTTGAAGAAAATAGGAGAAGTCCAACTACAATAAAATAAATGGGTTAATTATATTACATACAAGTAAAATCATAACTGTAATATAATTAACCCTAAAAAATAAAAGCCCCTAGCTACTTACAACTAAAGGCATATAAATGTATATTAATCCAATTTATTTAAAAAGAATATAGACAAAGTACCTGGACCTGAATGTGCACCAATAGCACAACCAACATCTCTAATTACAAATTCCTTAATTCCAAACTTTTCTTCCAATTTAGCTTTCACTTTCAAAGCTGTTTCCATATCATCAGCATGATTAATAGCAACAATTTGTTCTCCTAATCTGTCGCCACGTTCATCAACAATATCAATCATTCTGTTAATAGATTTTTTTCTACCTCTAACTTTTTCAACAGGTATTAGTTTTCCATCTTCTACATCTAAAATAGGCTTGATATGAAGAACTGATCCTATTACTGCTGCAGTTTTAGAAACACGTCCGCCTCTATATAGATATTCTAAATCATCAACAGTAAATATATGTTCCATATGCTTCTTGCAGTAAAGTATCCTATCTATAACTTCTTCTTTTGAAGCACCATCTTCAGCAGTTAAAGTACTTAAATAAACTATAAGACCAAAACCAAGAGAAGCAGCCTTTGAATCAATGACAGTTAAGTCAAAATCTGGATATTCCTCTTTGATATCTTGCTCAACAATCTTAGCTGTTTGATATGTACCTGATAATTCTGAAGAAAAAGCGATATAAATACATGGCTTGCCACAATCCACATATTTCCTAAACATTGAATCAATACTTTCATATGTTGCCTGAGCAGTTTTTGCTATCCCGCCCTCACGCATATATTTAAATAGTTCTGCTGGTTTAACATCTACATTATCTTTATACTCTTTATCATTCATATAAACGATTAATGGTAAAACGTCTATATCATATTTATTAATTATATCATCAGGTAAATCACAGGCGCTGTCTGTTATTATTTTTACATTCATTTAGTATCCCTCCTTAGATAGTTATAACTATATTGTACACTAATTTCTAATTTTATACTATGTTTTTTACCGATTTTTTAGGTATATACTAATAACTCACAACAGAGCCCCAATACACGAAAATACCATATATAATGATAAGAACGACTTTTACAGGTTGTTGCTACATCTAAATCAGATAAAAGCAACAAATGTAACAAGAGTGATTATCATTATATATGGTATCAACATACTACCGTTGTCTTATTCTATACATTCTATACAAACTAATTATCATTTATAACACTAGAAGTAATAACCTTAAAACTACCCTCATTCAAATAATTCTCTATTCTGGTAAAAGTCTCATTATAAGCCCCATTATCCATCAAATTAATTGTACACTTATCAGAATCCAACTGAGATAACTCAGACTCTAGATCCTGCATACTCATAGAATTATCATTTAAAGTAATCTCATCATCCTTAACTACAATATTAAAATATTTACTATCCTTATCTTTACTTGCTTTATTTGATTGAGCAGAATTAGAAGATTTACTTAAATCTATTTTGAAATTAAACCAATCAAAACCAAAATTATCAGCTCCTAAAAATACTAGTAGTCCAAGAACAATGATTGTTAAAAAAACTTTACCTTTCCTACTTTTTTTCCTATATCTTGACATCTTCATTTCTCCTTTTATCTAATCTATCGTTAATACATATTTTGTTTTGAAAATTTTATCTGTTCCGTGTTTTTGTTGAATATCTTTTATAGCATCCCATACTAGATTAAAGGCATATCTATAAACATGATCCTCTTCACTTAATGTAATCAATATGAAAGTGTAACCACCTTCTCTATCATCAATAACTTTCTCAATAATATCTTTTATCTGTTCTTTTTTATTACTTCTACCTTCTTTGGAATCTATTTCTTCCAAGGTAATATAAGTACTCATATCTTGCTCATTGATAAACAATTTATTTTGTGTGGATTTTAACTTGATATCAATAAAAAAATACCTTTTAGATATAGTTTCATATTTGTGCAGCTGTTTTAAGATTGAATTATCATCAATTAACTTATCTATATCTTCACTATCAGCAATATCTTCTAGAGCTTCTTCATTATTAGAAAACCACTTAGCAAGATTCTCTGATACGTTAAGCAATGTATCCCTTTCATTAGCTATATCAAAAAACATTTCATCAATGTTATCATTAAGATTATCAACTTCTTTTTGTAAATCTAAAATATTATTTTGTAAATCTGTTATTTGTTTGTCTTTTTCATCGATTGTAGATTGTAATTCGTTGTTTAACTCTTGTTCACCATTAAGTTTGCTATCTTTTTCTGAACTAGCGGCATTTATATTTAACATAAATGCGAAAAGCAATATTAAAACAACATCAAGTAATGGTGTCAGATCAAGAAATATTTTTTGTTTCATAATCATCACCTTTACTTGTATATCTATCAATTCTGCTTATCAATAGATTGAAATTATCGTCATTAAAAGCTATTTTAGGTGAAACTGTTCCATCAATCGCTTTAAAAATTATAGCACATACTAATCCCCAGAAAGTCGAAGTTAAAGCTGTAGTGAAATTTAACATTATAGTATCACTATTAAAAGAAACAAGCCTAAGTAAAGAGATTATGGTTCCAAGTATACCCATAAGTGGGAATATAGTTGTTATTGAAACAAATACGTGATAGCACTTTGTTTCTTTTTCTTTTAGTTTACGTAATAAGTGCAGATCCAATTCAGAATTATTATTCTGCCTAATTGAATTAATTATCTTTTCTATGGGAAGATAGATAGTTGGCTGCAAAGAATGTTCTAATTCAGCATTAGATTTTTTTAATCTAGGTAAAATATAAAATAGATTAACAAGGGCTAAAATAATAATTAAACCATCATAGCCAAGTAAGTTTTTAAAGATTATTACAAAAAACTGCATAGGTTACCCCCTAAAATTATGTTTGCGCAATATTGTTGCTAACCAAATTATACCATAAAATGAGTTAATGCGTAGAAAAAAATAATTTGTCACCAATAGTTTATTAAATGAATATATTAAAAAAACTAGACAATATGGAAAGAGTGTAGTAAAGTACTAATGAAAAGGTAAAAATATAAATTAACTAATTAAATTAAGTGAATGATAAAAAGTTAAAAATAAACTTAACTTGGAAAGGAGATGGTAGCATGGACGCAGGGCCTGGGTGCAGTTATCATAATAAAACTAAATATTATCTACCATCTAAAAACCAAGAGTATTAATAGCATTTGGCTCTTTGTGTTTCGTTTATGGTAGAATACATAAAGGGAGGATCTATATGGATTTAAAAACACTAAGAGAGCTGTTAAAGGAAAAACAATTAACTAAGATCAGAAATGAGTTATTAGTCATCCAAGAGGCTGACATAGCTGAATTGCTTGAAGATATAGAGATAAAGGAATCATTATTAATTTTTCGCTTGCTTCCAAAAGAAGTTGCAGCAGAAGTCTTTTCTTTTTTTGATGTTGAAAGACAATCAGAAATTTCCTCTTTAGTTAGTGATAAGGAACTTGCAGATATAATTAATGAATTGGATTTTGATGATAAGATAGATTTAATTGAAGAAGTGCCCGCTAACTTGGTTAACAGGATATTACAACACTCTACAGTTGTTGAACGTAGACTTATTAATGAATTCTTAAATTATCCGGAAGATTCAGCTGGTAGTCTGATGACTATAGAATTTGTAGGTCTGAAAAAAGAAATGACAGTTAATGATGCTATGGATAAAATAAGACGTATCGGTCTTGACAAAGAGACTATTTATACAAGTTATGTAACAGGTTCAAAACGAACTCTAGAAGGAATAATATCCCTAAAAGATTTGGTGCTCAGTGACAAAGAAACAGTTATATCCAATATTATGGAGACAGGTGTCATATCTGTTAATACCCATGATGACCAAGAGGATATTGCAGAAGTATTCAAGAAATATAATTTCTTATCATTACCAGTAGTTGATAATGAAAATAGATTAGTTGGTATTATCACCATTGATGACATCGTGGATGTTATTGAAGAAGAAACAACTGAGGACTTTCAACGTATGGCAGCGATTGAGCCTACTGAAATAGAATATCTTGATGCATCAGTATTAGTATTAGCAAAGAAGAGATTACCTTGGTTGATAATTCTTATGTTTTCAGCCTATTTGACTGAAATGGTAATGAACTATAACAATGGTCTGATTATACAGTTTGCATTAGCTATATATACTCCTATGCTTATGTCAACAGGAGGTAATGCAGGAGCCCAATCAGCAACATTAGTAATACGTAGTATAACTTTGGGAGAAATAAAATTCATGGATTTCTTTCGTGTATTATGGAAAGAGATAAGAGTAGGGTTAATGGTTGGTACTACACTTGGTATATTGAATTGTATTAGAATATATCTTACTGATGGTGAAGTATCAAAGGCAATAATGGTAGGTTTAACATTAATATGTACCACTACGTTTGCAGCTATCATTGGTGGAACACTTCCAATAGTAGCCAAGAAATTACGACTTGACCCAGCAATAATGGCAAGTCCAATGATTACTACCATTGTAGATGTGACAACATTACTAATATTTTTTAGAGTTGCATCACTTATTTTGGCATAGAATTATTTGCATTATTATATGTGTTTATGATAAAATAACTTGAATATCAAATATAGAATATTGCTAAGGTAGATATAATTATTAATAATAAATAACGTAAGACAAACAAGGAGGAAATTAAATGTTAGTAACAGGAAAAGAAATATTACAAAAAGCTCATGAAGAAGGATACGCAGTAGGTGCTTTTAATACAAGTAATCTAGAAATGACTAGAGCAGTAATTGAAGCTGCAGAAGAAGAAAAATCACCAGTAATTATCCAAACAAGCCAAAGTGCTATTACTTATGCTGGTAGTACAGAAATAGCTATGATTGTTAGATTACTAGCAGAAGAAGCTTCTGTACCTGTAGCATTACACCTTGATCATGGAACTGATTGGGATGTAGTTATGAAGTGCCTTAGAGACGGATGGACTTCAGTAATGTTTGATGGTTCTAAATATGAGTTTGATAAAAACATTGAAATTACTAAGCAAGTAATCAGTATTGCTCATCCAATGGGTGTTTCAGTAGAAGCTGAATTAGGTAAAATTGGTGGAGTAGAAGACCATGTTAAAGTAGATGCAAAAGACGCAACTATGACAGATCCTAATGAAGCAGTTGAATTTGTAGAAAAAACAGGTGTTGATTATTTAGCTATAGCTATTGGAACAGCTCACGGAGTATACAAAGGTGACCCAGAACTTGATTTTGATAGATTAAAAGATATAAAAGCTAGATTAAATATGCCTATAGTACTTCACGGTGCATCAGGTGTACCAGAAGAAGATATTAAAAAAGCAGTATCATTAGGCGTTAACAAAATTAATATTGATACTGATTTACGTCAAGCATTTAAAAAAGCTATGCATAAAGTTGTTAAAGAACAACCAGACGTATATGATCCAAGAAAAATGTTAGCACCAACTTCAGATGCTATCAAAGAAGTTGTAAAGACTAAAATAAGAATGTTTGGTAGTAACAATAGAGCATAATAAAAAAAATAAAAAATTTACCATAAAAAAGTG
>NZ_BTPU01000059.1:0-44178 GCF_036985595.1 Vallitalea maricola
ATATACAAAGGAGTGGAAAATATTTTTCTGTTTTTTTAGTGGTGTTTTGAGAGGGCTTTGGGGAGAAAATGGGTATATGAAAAGGCCTGCTGTTTTTATTTGTATTTTTTATCTTACAGGAATCCTAACAGGGTATTATGTAAAAGATTTATTATTGGTTATATTATTACTTGGTATAACAATCATATTATCTATCATTCTATATAAAACATATTCATGGAAGGGTGTATTTGTTTTTCCGTTGATATGCTTTTTGGCGTACATAAATATTTGTAATTATATACAATCAAGTAATAATGCAATAGATAAGATATTTGATGATGCGGTATCTTGTGTTGCAGAAGGATATATAGATAATATTACCAGCAAGGGAGATAAGACTCAACTAAATATTATTACCAAGAAAATTATTATAGAGGATAAAACCT
Source organism: Vallitalea maricola (assembly GCF_036985595.1). Classification (NCBI taxonomy): domain Bacteria; kingdom Bacillati; phylum Bacillota; class Clostridia; order Lachnospirales; family Vallitaleaceae; genus Vallitalea; species Vallitalea maricola. The sequence goes on from NZ_BTPU01000059.1 coordinate 429, forward strand.
ATACAGATAAAGTTAATATCAAGGTTTATGGTACAGGTATTGATAATATAGATATAGGTTCATATATTAATATAAGTGGAGAGTTAAATAAACTGAGTAAACCGACCAATCAGGGGCAATTTGACGAAGTAAAATATTATAGGATAAGGGGAATAAAATATAAATTATTCTTGAAAGAATATAAAATAATAGATAATGAAAAAATGAATATTTTATCTAAGATTAAGTATTCTATGAATAAGAGATTATCATTTATTAGAAATAAATGGGTCAAGGTGTATGATAGTATTCTACCAGAAAATCAAGCAAACCTAATGAAAGCCATGATCTTAGGAGAAAAAACTTATTTATCTATTGATACAAAGAATAAGTATTCCGAATCTGGTATTTCTCATATTTTAGCTATATCAGGTTTGCATATAGCAATCCTTGGGTATGGTTTCTTTAGTTTGATATGTTTATTGATATCTAAAAAGAAGGGTGTAATATTCACTATATGCTTTTTGGTATTCTACTTAATTTTAACTGGAGCCAGTGTTTCCACAATTAGAGCTGTAATTATGCTTTCAATAATATTATTAGCATACTTCTTTGGAAGGACATATGATATATACTCATCTATCTGTACTGCTGCAATAATAATACTTATGATTAATCCTTATAATTTGTGGGATGCAGGGTTTCTATTATCTTTCTCAGCAGTTATAGGTATAATAGCAATAAAGCCAGCACTTGATGAATTATATAATAAAAGAGGTAATAAGATATTAGCAACCTTTAATGTTAGTTTAGCGGCTACACTTGGTACTATGCCTGTTATGCTTCTAACCTTTTATGAATTGCATATATATTCTGTGTTGGTCAACATCTTGGTAGTACCTCTTATGTCAATAATTGTTTTATTTGGATTTATTGGACTTGTTGTTGGTTCTATATCCATTTATTTTGGTAAATTAATTTCTGGAATCATATTTTATATACTTAACTTTTACGACTTGTGCTGTGAATCTGCAGGAAGTCTTCCATTTAGCACTATCACAATTGGAAAGCCCAAGCTTATTAATCTTATCTTGTTTATTATAATATTGATACTGATATCAATGTTAGCTTATGAAAAAGTAAATAAACAAGCATTTAAGAAGCGTATTACAATAGTTGCTTGTCTATTGGTAATATTGAATTTTGTGTTTTATATTAGTCCTAAACCCCTTAAAATAGTACATTTGGACATAGGGCAAGGAGATAGTGCAGTTGTAATTTCACCTGAGAGGAAAGTGTATGTTATTGATGGAGGAGGAAATCTCAAAAAGAAAACTACAGATAGAGACACAGGTTATTATATCATAAGACCTTATCTGAAATATAATGGTATAAGCAAAATTGACTGCCTAATAATGACTCATAGTGATAGAGATCATGTTGGAGGTTTAATTGAGTTAATAGATTATTTTGAGATAGATAACATTGTATTGCCGTATGCTTATAAAAACAAAGAGGAAAAAGATATTCTGCTAAAAGAGCTGATTGATAGGGCTACTAAGGAAAATATCAATATAGTATACCTGAATGAGAAAAATGTAATAAGGGACAAATATATTTCATTTGAAACTATATATCCTCTTAGAGAGACAACTGAGTTTCATAATAATAATGCTTATTCATTGGTATTAAAGCTAAAATATAAAGCTTATAATGAAATTTTTACTGGTGATATAGAGAAACAAGAAGAAGAAAAAATTAACAATAAATATACAGATTATTTAAACAGTGATATAATTAAAGTACCCCATCATGGTTCTAACAGTTCATCAACAAAGGAATTCATTGAATATGTTATGCCAAGATTAGCTGTAATAAGTTCTGGTAGGAACAATAGATTTGGACATCCTCATAAGGAAGTACTAGAGCGGTATTTGGACTATGATATACCCATATTCAATACATCAACAGATGGAGCGATTACCATTAAAACAGACGGGTATAATATGGGTATCAGTACATATTACAGTAAGAAACAGATTTTTTTGGGAATAAAATGAGTTTAGGAGCAAAAGATGAAAGGTTTAAAAAAACAACTACAAAACAATGAATATAACAATGTATATCTATTTTATGGAGAAGAAAAATATCTGTTAGATATATATCTAAAAAAGTTAATTGATGGGTTGTTGGCTGATACTGACCCTACTATGAATTATGATTATTTTGACAAAAGTAATATGAGTGTTGATAAGTTATTTGATGCAATTGAGACTTTGCCTTTTTTTGCAGAGAGAAGAGTTATTGTTGTCAGCTATGCTAAATTATTTAAAGGGAAGAACAATAATTCAAATACCATTGCTGATAGGATTTCAGATATACCAGAATCAACAACAGTAATCTTTTTGGAAGAGGAAATAGATAAAAGAAGTAAGTTATATAAACTAATAAATAAAAACGGTTATGTGGCTAGTTTTACTAAGATGTCTGAAAATGATTTGGTAAAATGGGTTGGACAGAAGTTGCATGGTTCAGGGAAAAAAATTGAAAAAAGTGTAGCTTTACATTTCCTAAAGACAGTTGGAACTGATATGGCTAGTATTAATAATGAATTAGAAAAAGTTGTTATGTACTGTAAAGATAAAGATATAGTGACAAAGGAAGTCATTGATGAAATATGTACAAGGAGTATAGAGAATAAGATTTTTGAATTGGTAAGTGCTATGGGGCAGAATAAAAGAGAAAGAGCAGTATTGTTATATCATGATATGATAATTGCCAAAGAGCCTCCAGGAAGAATATTATTTATGCTCATACGTCAATTCAGATTAATTCTACAAAGTAAGTTGTTGCAGGAAAAAGGATTGAGTGAGAGGGATATAGGGAGCAGGATTAAGCTTGCTCCGTTTATTGTTAGAGAATGTTTGAGACAGGGTAGAAATTTGACGGTAGATAATTTGAAAGAAGCTTTGAAGGATTGTTTGGAGACGGATAGTAATATTAAGATAGGTAAAATTGATGCTAGGATTGGTGTGGAAGTTGTTATAATGAAGTATAGCTGATTGGTTTTTAGCTTTATGGAGGAATGATGATTTATATCCGAAAAAGAGAGCGAAATTTAATTATTTCTGCTCTCTTTTTCGTTGCGGGGTTTTTTATTTTCCGATAGTCCTTTTTAAATGATAAATGAATATACTCATTTGTATTACCATATTTGACAATATTCTTCTCTAAAGACACCCTGTTCAACATTAGAATATTATGATAAAATATACATTATTCTGTAATAATATTAAAACTATAAGCGAATAGTGCAAAACAATAAAGGAGGCTAGCATGAAGGAGAAATTTGAAAATTTTATAGAAAAACATTGGAGAGCTGTAGTTATAGGGGTTGCTCTCATATATATTGGTACAGGCTTATTTCAGATTGTTACGGAGATAGAACTTGATCAAACCAAGACACGAAGTGTTGAAAGTGTTTTGATGGTAACTGCAATCGCTGCATTTTTTTATGGGAAACGTAAAGAGAAAGAACGTCTGGAAAATGAGAAACAAAAGCTTGAAGAAGATAATGAAGTAATAATTGTAGAAGATACAAGAGATGAGGATAGCAACTAGTTTTCTATCACAGGAAATATGTACTGCATAGAAAGCACTATTTCTTTAACATGCAAGGGGTTGTTGCATAATACTTTTTTGACAGCTCCTTTTATTTTCTTATGGGAAAGTTCTCTGAATTTAGCATATGATGGATAATTTTAATGATGTATAGATAGGAGGGTATTATGAATATATTTAAGAGTATTCGTACCAAACTTATTTTAGGGTGTATATGTCTAAGTATTATTCCGATATTTCTAATAACAAGTATGTTGTATCTACGATCTGTCAAAATTATTAATAAAACTACTGCTAATTCCACTCTACTTAACTTAAAAAGAAATAGTGAAAAAGTGGATGAGCTCTTTATGAACACTTATTATAATCTAGTCAATTTTACATTTAATAATCAGTTAAGAGAAGCTATTGGAGAAAAGGATGATGAAAAAATAAAGAAATTGTTACATAATCATGCTTTATTGGATACTTTTTTGGATAGTGTTTATTTATATTTACCTGATGAAAAGAAATTAATCTCTTCTTTTGATGAGCAAAGAAGTATATATATTGATAGTCTAGACAAGCTAGGAACACCACTTCCTAAGGTTGCTCAAAATAACTGGATTGAAACATTTGAATATAAAAATAATATTATAGAAAAAGATAAAAACTTATTTACTATTAAGAAGAAAATATATGATCCAAATGAAGATGAAGTCATTGGCATTGTCATAGCCAATGTGGACGAACGAAAAATATACTTTAGTTTATTAAATGATTTGAGTGCCCATCTTGAAGATGATGTATTATTATTAAATAGTGATAATATTATTGTGTCCACTAAGAAAAAAGATGAAATCGGTGAACACTTTACATTGGAAAAAAGTATGTTAGAAACATACAGTACAAAAGGTTTCAATATAATCGATGTAAATGGGGAAAATACGCTTATAGCCTATTATGTCAGTCGATTAACAAAATACAAAATGGTATATATGGTTCCTCAAAAAATAATTATATCCGATATAAAAGATATCAAATACGTTGCTCTCATCTCAACACTTATTGTGTTAGTCGCTGTAGGTGTATTATGGTATATACTTACTATGGATATTTATCGACCCATCTACAAAATGAAAAAATTAATGAAGGAAGTTGGACAAGGTAATTTTGATGTTCAAATACCTTCAGAGAGGAAGGATGAGTTGGGTGTTCTTATAAAAGGCTTTAATAGCATGACGGAACAAGTTAATCATCTATTCAATGAGGTCTATAAAACAAAATATCAAAAAAAGGAAGCAGAACTGAAAGCATTACAATCTCAGATAACACCTCATTTTTTATATAATACATTGACTTCAATACGTTGTGTAGCTATAATTCAAAGTTCAAAAACTGTAAGTAATATGCTAGGCTCCCTTATCGAATTACTTCAAGCCACAGCAGGTAAAAGAAATGTCTACGTAACATTAGATGAAGAGATTCATCAAGTTAATAATTATATCAAATTACAGCAGTTTCGATATAATGATGCCTTTATGATGGAATATGAAATTGATGAGGATGTAAAAGCATGTCTATTGCCAAAATTAATTTTACAACCTCTTGTAGAAAATAGTTTGCAGCATGGACTTGATTTGCGTCATAAACAAGGCAAAATTACTGTAAGAGCATATACTGAAGATCACGATCTTTTTGTTTATGTGATTGATAATGGAAGAGGGATAGCAAAGGAAACCGTTGAGAAAATTTTCACTGGAGAAATTGATAAATCTAGAAAATTCAGTGGTATCGGCGTTAATAATGTGGATGAAAGAATCAAACTGTATTTTGGAGAAGGTTATGGGTTAACGTATATATTAGACGAAAAACATGGTACGAAAGCTATGATTAAATTACCTCTGTTCAAGTCAGAAGAAGAATTGGAATAAGGGAGGGATAAGGATTGTATAAGGTTTTGCTGGTAGATGATGATTTTCCTGTAAGAGTCTTACTAAAGCAAATGATTAATTGGGAAGAAGCAGGTTTAGAGATTGTTGGTGAGGCAATTGATGGAGAAGAAGCTTTAGAGAAAATAAATGAATTAAACCCGGACATAGCTATAGTAGATATTGGTATGCCCATCAAAAATGGTGTGGATCTTATTAAAGAATTAAAAGAACAAAATAGTCGCTGTAAGGTCATTGTTTTAAGCTGTCATGATGATTTTCAATATGTGAAAGAAGCCTTAAAGTTTGGTGCTAAGGAATATATACTGAAGAATCTTGTCACCGAAGAGCGGTTACTAGTGGTATTGAATCAAATGAAAGTTGAGATAGACAAAGAAAAGGTTGAAATACAAGAAAGCCAACAGTTAAAAAGATGGGCAAATAGGGGAATGTGGGAGTTGAAGCAGGAATACCTTCAGCAGATACTTAGAGGTATCATCATTAATAAAAATAAAATTGAACAATTAATCGACGAATTATCCATTAATATTTCCCGGTATTCCAATGTCTTATTATTAGTTGAGATTGATAATTATGAAGATGTCATTAATAAAATAGCAGATAGACATAATAAAAAACTATTCAACTTTTCTGTTAGAAATGTCTTAGAAGAAGTTTTGTTGGGTATAGCCGAGGGTGAAGTTGTGGATTTAGGTGGTAAGCATATAGCCATTATTGTTAGTTTTGAAAATGAGAAAAGTGAGCTTGTTATAATCGAAAAGCTTAATACTCTTTCTCATAAAATAAGAGATAGTATTAATCGCTATTTTGATGTAAACATAAGTACTGTTATTACTGAAAAAACAAATAAGCTATTAGATTTATTTAATCTTTACGAAAAAGCCCTTATTACGATTCTTATTAAGTTTTATAATGGGGGTAATAAAATCTACTGGACAAGTGACAGTAAAACGATCACTAATAACAGTCAGTCAATCAATGTAAAAAACTTAGAAAAACTTATACGTAAGTATGTAAAAGAAAGCAATATGTTAAAGCTTGAAGAGCTTATCGATGGTATATTAGCCCAAGCTAAAACTAAAAGGATTTCTCCTAATAAAGTTATTAAATTTTGGCTAAAAATTCACATTATTTTAGAAAAAATATGTGAGAATTATGATATTGAAATGAAACAACTAACAGATGGATCTTTGACTAAAAAAATACAAAAAAGTGAAACGATCTTTGAACTAAAAGAGATAATCATGGTTGTTGTAAAAGACATTGCCCATTATTTTAAGTCAGAAACAAAAGAAACAACCATTTCTCATGAAATTGTTAAAGAAATTATAAATTATGTAAGTTGCAATTATATGAAGGACATTACCCTAAGTATGGTGGCAGAACGTGTGAATATGAACATGGCATACATTAGTCATCTTTTTAAACAAGAAGTAGGGGAATCTTTTGTGGACTTCTTAAAAACAACCCGTATCAAAAAAGCAAAATACTTACTAGAGCATACAGATGAAACAGTCAACAGCATAGCAAATAAAGTAGGCTTTACCGATAGAAAGTATTTTTCTAAAATATTTAAAAAAGTAGAAGGGGTAAATCCAACAGAATATAAAAAACGTATAGTTTAGCATACGTTGGCAGCGTACATGATTTTCTGTTCAGTGGTATCCAAGAAATGCAATAGCATAATAACGAGGGGGAAATTTTTTTGACCACAACATAAAAAATTTACCCCCTGTCTAAAAAATTAACCCCTTAAAATGGGGTTAATTTTACGGCATAATTTAACTAAACCATGAAAGAAGTGTTCCAAATGAGGATACTAAATTTATGTAAAAAAAGGGAGGTTTTATATTTATGAAAAAAATATTAACAATGGTGATTATTGGAGTTATGGTACTTAGTTCATTAGCTTTTGCAGGATGTGCTAAGAAAGAGAAAAAAATGACTATTGGTGTTTCTATTGCAAATTTTGATGATACGTTCTTAACTTACATGATGGATGGTATGAAAGAGTATGCTAAGAAGTTACAAGAAGATGGTATTGCACTTGAAGTTGAATATACAGATGCAAAAGAAGATATGGCAAAACAAATGGATCAAGTTGAAAACTTTGTTGTTCAGCAAAAAGATGCTATCGTAATTGTACCTGTTGATACAAGTGCTGCTGATCCACTTACTCAAGCAGCATTACAAGCTGAAATTCCAATTGTATATGTAAATAGAAATCCTGGAAACTTACCAGAAGGTGCTTACTATGTTGGTTCAGAAGAAATTAAAGCTGGTTTTATGCAAATGGAGCATTTAGCTGAGAAATTAGGCGGAAATGGAAAAATCGCTATCTTAATGGGTAAATTAGACAACGAAGGTGCTCTTAAGAGAACTGAAGGTGTTGAAGAAATAGCGGCTAAATATGATGGGATTGAAATTGTTGATAAACAAACCGGTTTATGGCAACGTAATGAAGGTATGATGAAGACTGAAGACTGGTTAAATCGCTTTGGTGCAGACCTTAAAGCTATTGCTTCTAATAATGATGATATGGCTCTAGGTGCTGTTCAAGCTCTTAAAGATGCTGGTAGAGATGATATCCTTGTAGTTGGTGTTGATGCAACACCTGATGGATTAAATGCTTTGAAAAATGGTGACTTATCCGCTACAGTATTCCAAGATGCTTCTGGTCAAGGTGGTGGATCTATAGAATTAGCTTATTCAGCTGCTAAAGGCGATAAACCAGAACAAGAAAAATGGATTCCTTTCAAATTAGTTACACCAGAGAATATAGATGAGTTTATTAAATAAACTTAATGTAAATGGAAGTGATTTAATTAGAGTGTCTTTATGATAGATACTCTAATTGAGTCCTGATTTGGAAAAAATAGATTGAATATTAGGTCTATTTAAATTATAAAAAGCAATAAATATTAGATTAAACTGACAAAATAAACACTAAGGGGGTAGTCATGTGAGTAAATATGTTTTGGAAATGAAGAATATCGTTAAAATATTTCCAGGTGTCAAAGCGTTGGCTGGTGTTGATTTTAAATTAAAACCGGGTCGTGTACATGCATTAATGGGCGAAAATGGCGCGGGAAAGTCAACTTTAATGAAATGTCTTATTGGAATTCACCCACCAACATCAGGTGAGATCGTATATAAAGGTAAAAAAGCAAATATCACAAATACCAATACTGCTCTTAATATGGGAATATCCATGATTCATCAAGAGTTAAGTCCAGTATTGCATCGAACAGTCATGGAAAACATTTGGTTAGGTAGAGAGCCTAAAAAAGGAATTTTCGTTGATCATAATAAAATGTACGAATTAACCAAAGATCTTTTGAACGATTTAGAACTAGAGCTAGATCCTAAAGAAAAGATGGTTAATCTAACCGTTGCAAAGATGCAGATGATTGAAATTGCAAAGGCTGTTTCATATAAGGCTGAAGTCGTTATTATGGATGAGCCTACATCTGCTTTAACAGATAGAGAAGTTGAACAATTATTTAAAATAATGGCGAAATTAAAAGATGAGGGAGCGGCAATTGTCTATATATCTCATAAGATGGATGAAATATTTAGAGTGTCTGATGATATTACTATTTTAAGAGATGGACAATACGTAGCAACTCATGAAGCAAAAGATCTTGATACAAATAAGCTGATAAGTTTAATGGTTGGTCGAGAGTTAGATAAAATGTTTCCTAAGATAAAATGTGAAATAAGTGAAGAAAAATTAAGAGTTGAAGGACTAACCGTAGAAGGAGTGTTTAATGATGTTTCCTTCAGTATAAGAAAAGGTGAAATTCTTGGAATCGCAGGTCTAGTAGGAGCAGGAAGAACAGAAGTTATTGAAACCATATTTGGTATTAGGAAAAAAACGTCTGGTCAAATATTCATCGATGGAAAAGAAGTTGATATTAAATCGCCTGAAGTAGCTATTGAAAATAAATTAGCACTTTTAACGGAAGATCGACGACAGACAGGAATTTTCCCTATGTTAAGTGTTAAGGATAATATGGTTATTGCTAATATGGATGACTATCTTTCACCTTTAAAATTCATACAACATAAAAAAATCGTTTGTGAATGTAAAGATTACAAAGAGAAAATTCGTATTAAAACACCTAACTTAAATCAACAGATTCAGAACCTTTCAGGTGGTAATCAACAAAAAGTACTAGTTGCAAGATGGCTATTAACTCAGCCAGAAATACTAATACTTGATGAGCCAACTAGAGGGATTGATGTTGGAGCTAAATCAGAAATTCACAGTTTGATTACACAGTTAGCAGGTCAAGGAAAATCTATTATTATGATTAGTTCCGAGTTACCAGAAATATTAGGTATGAGCGATAACATTGTTGTTATGCATGAAGGTAAAGTTACTGGAACAATTAATAGAGAAGATGCAGATCAAGAAAAAATAATGCAATATGCTACGGATAGTGTAGGGTAATAGAAGCACTAACTTATGTTATTAAGAAAGATTATATAGAGGGAGGACTTTTTATGCTTAAGAAGCAGAAAACAGAAACAGCACCAGGAAATGTTATTAATATTACAAAAAAGTCGACGAGTAATAAAAGTGTTGCAAAAGAGTTATTAGGAAAATACGGTATAGTTCTTGTGCTCGTATTGATGGTTATTATGATGAGCTTTTTATCACCAGTATTTTTAACGTCTAAGAACTTATTTAATGTTGTTCGTCAAATTTCAGTTATAGGTCTTATATCATTAGGTGTTACATTAGTTATTATATCAAAAGGTATTGACTTATCTTCAGGTTCTATATTGGCCGTTGCAGCTGTAGTAGCAGCTAGTTTAGGTCAAAGAGGTGATTGGCAAGCTAAGATGTTTCCTAATCTTCCTGAAATGAATGTAATCGTACCTATAGTTGCAGCATTATTAGTTGGTCTTATTGCAGGTATCATTAATGGAACGTTAATAGCTAAGACAGGAATACCACCATTTATAGCAACACTTGGTATGATGGTTTCAGCTAGAGGATTTGCTCAAATATACTCCAATGGTAGACCGGTATCTACTTTGACAGATGCTTACCAATGGTTTGGTCAAGAATATGTCTTCTCAATTGGAGGGTTTAGGGGAATTCCGGTTCCTGTAATTATCTATATCATCATGGTTATATTCACTTTTGTTATGCTGAATCATACACGTTTTGGTAAAAATATATTTGCCATTGGCGGAAATGTTCATGCGGCGGAAGTTTCAGGTATCAATGTAGATAGAAACTTAATTAAAATATATGCTTATGCAGGTTTACTAGCTGGTCTTGCAGGTTTTGTGCTTTCAGCAAGAGTTAACACGGGTCAGCCAGGTATGGGTGTATCCTATGAGCTTGATGCAATCGCAGCGACCACTATCGGTGGAACCTCTCACTCAGGTGGTATCGGTACAATATGGGGAGCTGTAGTTGGTGCATTGATACTGGGTATCTTGAATAACGGACTGAACCTGTTAGGTGTTAGTGGTTATTATCAACAGGTCTTAAAGGGTGTTATCATCGTTGGAGCCGTTGTCATCGATATGCGTAAAAATAAAAAGAAAAAATAATTATAGAAATATAAAATACGTTTGCATTAAGAATTAACTTAATATCAATCGTTATAATTTAAGGAGGTGAAAGTTGTTACGGTTAGGGCGATGTAAAAGATAATTTCTAGTAGTTTATAAATTAAGTAGAAATGAATATTTAAGCCGTACCCTACGTAACAGCATAGATGATGGAAAAAATAAAAATTGGAGCAATTGGTTTAGGAAGATTAGGTTATCAGCATGCAGAGAATATCGCTTTTAAAATTCCAGGTGCAGAACTTATAGCACTTTGTGACAAAAATGAAGAAAAATTAAATGAAACAGTAAAAGCATGGGGCATACCATATAGCTATACTGATTATGATGAAATGATTAAAAATGAAGAATTAGATGCGGTTGTGATTACATCTCCTTCCGCTCTTCATACAACTCAAATTGCAAATGCATTAGAAGCAGGATTACATGTATTTTCAGAAAAACCTCTAGGTACTTCTGTTGAAGAATGTAAAGTTGCTGAAGCAGCTGTTGAAAAGTATCCTGATTTAGTATTCATGCTTGGATTCATGAGACGTTATGACCCTTCTTATGCTTATGCAAGAGAGAAAATTAAAAATGGCGAAATTGGAAAAGTTGTGTTATTCAGAGGATATAGCCAAGATCCAGAGAGCTGTATTGAAGGTGCTATAGCTTATGCTGGTCACAGTGGTGGACAATTTATTGATATGGCAGTTCATGATATTGATTTAGCGCGTTGGATGCTTGATTCAGAGCCAAAGACTATTCATGCTATTGGTGGTTGCTATGCTCATGAAGAGTTTGGTAAATATAAGGATGGAGATAACGTTTCAGCTCTTATGCAAATGGAGAATGACGCTATGGTATTCTTATTTGCTGGAAGAACAGCACCTCATGGCTATAATGTTGAAACTGAAATAGTTGGAACTAAAGCAACACTTAGGATAGCAAGTGTACCACAGAAAAACATGGTTGAAATATTAGATGAACATGGTGTAAGAAGAGAGTGTTCACAAGATTTCTTAGAGAGATTTGAACAAGCGTATATTGAAGAAATCAATGAGTTTATAAGCTGTATTAGAGAAAACAGAAAACCAGAAGTAACTGTATACGATGGAACGAAAACAACTGAAATTGCATATCAGTGTAAGCAAGCTTTTGAAACAAACGAATTAATAAGACCATAGTATAAAACAATGCTACATCTAGTGCTAATTAACTGATTGAAATTACTTTCAACATGTCCTTAGTATTAATATGCAGCATTTCTATTCTACTTATTTATTGGTATATAAGGGTTTGATGCTGGATTTAATGTTTTCACGTCCTTTAACAAATTCGTAATTTCTATATCTATGTTGCAAGATAAAATAAATAGAAGGTTATATCAATGTTCTAAGCGACTATATTATACCTATTGATTCTTATCCACAGCAACTGCATGCTGCAACGATCTAATGGCTATTGGGGCTCTTGAGAAGTTAGAAGATATTAATATAAAGGTGCCAGAAGATATATCTGTAGCTGGTCTTGATAATATTATTTTTGAACCTAGTCTGATTATTAGAGATTCAGTAGCAAAAACCCAGTAATGGGTATTTTTTTGGGCGAGAGAAAACGTTTAACCATTATTGGTTTATGAGATAGATTAGTAGATTAACATAATTAGCAGCCATTAAATAGGTGAAAAGGAGAGAAGAAATTATGAATAACTTAGTTTTTCAAAAGGATAGGGAACTGGATTTAATTGCTGTGGGTCGTCTTGGTGTTGACCTTAATGCAAATGAAATTCATCGTCCAATGGAAGAAACTCTTACATTTACAAAATACTTAGGGGGTTCGCCAGCAAACATTGCAGTTGCTATATCAAGACTTGGGTTAAAAGCGGGTTTTATTGGGAGAGTAGCTGATGATCAGTTAGGACGTTTCATTACCAATTATCTTAAAGATAATAATATTGATTCATCAAGCGTTGTTATAGATAAGTCAGGAGCTAAGACAGGACTTGCTTTTACAGAGATTAAGTCTCCAACTGATTGCAGCATCTTAATGTACCGATCTGATGCAGTGGACTTAAGATTAGAAGTTGGTGATATCAAGGAAGAATATATCAAGAATTCCAAAGCCATACTTATTTCAGGTACAGCTCTTGCAGCTAGTCCATCTAGAGAAGCTTGTTTTGCAGCCGTAGAACTTGCTAGAAAGAATAAAACAGTTGTATTCTTTGATATTGATTACCGTCCGTACACATGGAAATCTGTTGAAGAGACAGCTATCTATTATAGTTTATTAGCAGAGAAATGTGATGTTATCATTGGTACTCGTGAAGAGTTTGATATGTTAGAAATGTTCTCAAATCCTGGTAATAAAGATGATTTTGTAACGGCTAAAAAATGGTTTGATTTTAATGCCAAGATCATGGTTATCAAACATGGAAAAGAAGGTTCTTATGCTTATACCCTAGAAAGGGATAAATTCACTGGTTCAGTATTCCCAGTTATTCCAGTTAAGACTTTTGGAGCAGGAGATTCTTATGCAGGTGGTTTTATCTATGGATTAATGCAAGGATACGATCCCGGAAAAGCTATGGAAATTGGAGCTGCCTCAGCATCCATCGTTGTTTCAAGCCACAGTTGTTCAGATGCTATGCCAGGTATTGATAAAATTAGGAGATTTATTGATCAATATGATGGTGAAAAAGCTTATGATGTAGAGAATATATAAGAATCGGCTTAAATATTAATTTGATGTTTTTTGCAAGATATCCCATTGGGTAAGGATTTAGCAAATGAATTACATGGATTTCTAATCAATTTAAAATAGGGAGGAATTAGATATGTCAGATGCAAAAACAATGGTAAGTGAATTTATTACTCGTGCTCGAGCAGCACAGGAAATAGCAGAAGGTTATTCACAAGAACGTGTCGATGAGTTAGTAAGAGCAATAGCTTGGGAGATTGTTCAACCAGATAAGGCGAAAGAAGTAGCAGCTTTAGCAATTGAAGAATCACAACTTGGTAATTACGAAGGTAAATACGGCAAATTAATGAAAAAAGTTCGTGGTGCTCTTAGAGATATGAAAGATTGTAAATCAGTTGGTGTCATTGAAAGAGTTCCAGAAAAAGGCCTTATCAAGTTTGCTAAACCAGTTGGTGTCATTGGAGCATTAGTACCTTGTACTAACCCAGAAGCTACACCAGTTATCAAAGCAATGAACGCTATCAAAGGAAGAAATGCAATCGTATTTGCACCACATCCTCGTACAAAGAAAACAAATAAATTAATTATTGATACAATGAGAGCAACCCTTAAAAAATATGATGCTCCAGAAGATTTAATCATTACAATCGAAGAACCATCACTTGATCTTAGTAACGAGCTTATGAAGCAATGTGATTTAGTTGTGGCTACAGGTGGTTCAGGAATGGTTAAAGCAGCTTATTCATCTGGTACTCCAGCATATGGTGTTGGAGCTGGTAACGCTGTAGTTATCGTTGATGAAACTGCTAATTTGAAAGATGCAGCACATAAAATCAAATTAAGTAAGACTTTTGATTTTGCAACAAGCTGTTCAGCTGAGAATGCATTAGTTATTGTAGAAAGCGTATACGATGAATTAGTAGCTAATTTAAAAGCAGAAGGTGGACACCTAGCATTAGGTGAAGAGAAAGAAAAATTACAAAATGCTATGTGGGAAGATGGACATTTAAGCCGCCATATCGTTGCTCAGCCTGCTAATAAAATAGCTGATCTTGCAGGTATTACAATTGAAGAAAATGAAGTATTCTTAATGGTTGAAGAAGAAGGGGTTGGACCTGACCACCCATTTTCAGGTGAGAAAATGTCCGTTGTTGTAACCTTATATAAAGTAAAAGATTTTGATGAAGCAGTAGCTAAAGTTAATGACATTACTGGAAACCAAGGTGCAGGACATTCATGCGGAATTCATACAACAGATGAAAGACGTGTTGAGGTATTAGGTAATAAAGTAAAGGTAAGCCGTATTATGGTAAGACAACCACAATGCTATGCCAATAGTGGTAACTGGGATAATGGTATGCCATTTACACTAACACTTGGTTGTGGTACTTGGGGCGGCAACGTAGCTTCTGAAAATATTACATGGAAACATTTCATCAATGTAACTTGGGTATCTTCACCAATCGCGGAAGTTATTCCTACAGATGAAGAGTTATTTGGAGATTTAGCTAAATAAAGAATAGTTGAATGATAGATATCTTGTAGTAGTAAATCGAAAATAACTTAAAGGTAGAAGGAGTGACAACATGCTAGTCAATATGGTAGAAATGGTGAAAGAAGCAGCTGGCGCCAAAAAAGCTATTCCAGGATTTAATGTTTTTGGTTATGAAGATGCTAAGATGGTCATTGAAATAGCTGAAGAATTAAATGCACCTGCTATCCTAATGTCCAATAAAGATGCAGTTGCCCATATGGATTTAAAATATCAAGCTGCTTTATATAGAGCTATGGGAGAAGATACACATGTACCTGTATGTATACATCTTGACCATGGTAAAGATTATGAATTATGTGCTAAAGCTATAAGTGCTGGGTATACGTCCGTTATGTATGACGGTTCCCAATTACCATTGGAAGAAAATATAGCCAATACCAAAGAAGTTGTACGTCTAGCTCATGCATGGAATGTATCAGTTGAAGCAGAAATAGGATCTGTAGGGTATAATGATCCAACAATTAAAGCAAAGGCAATTTATACAGAACCAAGTGAAGCGGAGAAGTTTGCTCGAGAAACCGGTGTAGATGCTTTAGCAGTTGCTGTTGGTACATTGCATAGAATGCAGATTCAAGATGCTAAGATTCAGTATGATCGTTTGGAAGCTATTCAAAATGTAACAGATGTACCTTTGGTTATACATGGTTCAACAGGACTTACTGATGAAGATTTAACAAAATTATCCACTTATCGTATAGGTAAGGTTAATATAGGAACAGCTCTTAGAATGGCATATGGTTATACATTACGTAATGAAATGAATGCTCATACAGAAGAGTTTGACAGAATTAAATTTTTCAAAAAGCCTATGGAAGAAATAAAAAAAGTTATTCGTGAGAAATATAAGCTTTTGGGATGGTAGGCTATTCTTAATGAAGGGAATGGATTAAATGGTAGTTCATCAAAATGAAGAATTTGAATACGGTTATAATTCAATTACTGAGTTAGATGGTAAGCACAGCGATATGGAGCTGGATGTTGGAATTATACGTGTAAGAGATGGTTTGGTATATGAGAATAAGGAGTCCAAAGAAAGAGCTATTTTACTTATTGAAGGTGAAGTAACTTTTGAATGGGCTGGAGAAAAGGAAACGGTTAAAAGAGAGAGCTGCTTTGATGAAAATCCAGTTTGTTTACATCTTCCAAAAGATGAAAAAGTAACGATTACTGGATTAGCAGAATCAGAGTTATGCTATGAGGCAGTATATAATGATAATGCTTTTGAAGCTAAGCTTTATAAGCAAGAAGATTGTGTAAGTGATGTGTTTGGAAAAGATGTAATGGATAATACATCCATGAGAACAGTAAGAACGATTATAGATGATGATATTGCTCCTTATTCCAATTTGGTAATTGGAGAGGTGATTAATCATCCTGGTAAATGGTCTTCCTATCCTCCTCATTACCATATACAACCAGAGGTATATCATTATCGTTTCTTACCAGAAACAGGTTTTGGTGTTAGTGTTATTGGGGAAGAAGCTTATAAAGTTCATCATAAGAGCACATCCTGTATAACAAGTGATGTGGTACATCCACAGTGTTCAGCACCAGGTTATGCTATGTATTATGTTTGGATGATTCCCCATATTAAAGTAAAACGTTGGTTAAAAGACCGTACTTTTGAGTCTAAGCATGAATGGTTGTTGGATGAGAATGCAGAGGTTTGGTCACAGAAATAATAAGTTTAGATATTAGCAGTTCTCGGAAGACATGTAAAAAAATGTTTTTTGAAAAAGAAGGTTAAGGAGGTAAGTGTAAATGGAAACAATCCGTTTAACCATGGCTCAGGCGTTAGTTAAGTTCCTTGATAATCAGTATGTAGAGTTTGATGGGAAAGAGCAAAAGTTTGTAAAGGGTATTTTTACAATATTTGGGCATGGTAATGTTGTTGGCCTAGGTCAGGCATTGGAGCAAGATAGTGGGGGTTTAATTGTCCATCAAGGACGTAATGAGCAGGGTATGGCACATGCAGCAATTGGTTATGCAAAACAGAAGCATAGAAAGCAGATATATGCGTGTACTTCATCAGTTGGGCCAGGTGCTGCTAACATGGTGACTGCAGCAGCTACAGCTACAGCTAATAGAATACCAGTTTTATTATTGCCTGGTGATACCTTTGCTACGAGACAACCTGATCCAGTGCTTCAACAGGTTGAGCAATTTAATGATTTAACATTGACAACTAATGATGCATATAGAGCGGTAAGCAAGTATTGGGACCGTATTAGTCGACCAGAGCAGTTAATGTTCTCTATGATTAATGCAATGCGTGTTCTTACAGATCCAGCTGAGACAGGGGCAGTTACAATAGCGCTTCCACAAGATGTTCAAGGTGAAGTTTATGATTATCCAGTAAGCTTTTTCAAGAAACGTGTGCATCGTATAGAAAGAAGAGTACCAACACGAGCCATGATTGATGATGCTGTAAATGTTATGAAAGGTAAGAAGAAGCCTTTCATCGTATGTGGTGGAGGTGTAAGATACTCCGAGGCAGCAGAAGCGTTAAAATCTTTTGCTGAGAAATTCAACATACCATTTGGTGAGACTCAAGCAGGAAAAAGTGCTGTCGTATGGGATCATGAACTAAATATGGGTGGTATTGGAACAACAGGTAACCTAGCATCCAATATTTTAGCGAAAGATGCAGATGTTGTTATTGGAATAGGTACCAGATACACTGATTTTACTACTGCTTCAAAATGGTTATTCCAAAATCCTGAAGTTGATTTTGTTAATATTAATGTAGCTTCCTTTGATGCTTATAAGTTAGATGCTGTTAAAGTTGTTGCAGATGCAAAAGCAACTTTAGAAGCTTTAGAAAGCCGATTAGAAGCCGAAGGCTACAAGTCAGCTTATAATAATGAAATTGCAGATGCAAAAGATAAGTGGAAAGCGGAACTTAATCGTTTGTTTAATATTAAGTATAATAATGATTTTGTACCAGAAGTAGCAGGTCATCTAGATGATAAAATGGAAGAATACAAAGAAATGTTGGGTTCTAGCTTAACACAAACAAGAGTTATAGGAATGCTTGATGAGTTATTGGATGACAGTGCTGTTGTTGTTGGAGCTTCTGGAAGTTTACCAGGTGACCTGCAAAGAGTATGGTGTCCAAAAGAGCCTAACACCTATCATATGGAATATGGATATTCCTGTATGGGTTATGAAGTGAATGCTGCTCTTGGTGTTAAATTAGCAGAACCAAAGAGAGAAGTCTATGCTATGGTTGGAGACGGTTCTTATATGATGCTTCACTCAGAGCTTGTAACTTCTATTCAAGAAAGGGCTAAGATTAACATTATCTTATTAGATAACATGGAGTTTGGTTGTATCAACAATCTTCAAATGGGTCATGGAATGGGAAGCTTTGGTACAGAAATGCGTCATCGAAACCCTAAGACAGGTCTTTTAGATGATAATCTTGTCAAAATTGATTTTGCAATGAATGCAGCAGCTTATGGATGTAAGACATACTCTGTAAGAACAGAGGAAGAGTTAGCAGCAGCTATTGCAGATGCTAAGAAGCAAGAGGTTTCCACTTTAATTGATATCAAAGTATTACCAAAAACAATGACCAATGGTTATGAGTCCTGGTGGCGTGTAGGCAATGCGGAGGTAGCAGAAAAAGAAAGTGTTGTAAACGCTACAAAAGAGCTTAAGGCTGAACTTGATAAGGCAAGAAGATATTAAAAAGATATATATGGAATTTACTAAACTAAACAGCGAAATGATTCAATTATAAACGCTTTTTAAAGGGAATAATTCTTAGAAAAAGTGATTTGGTCTTAAAAGTTTACAGGAAGATAGAAAGCAAGACTTTCTTATATCCTTAACATTATAATATAAACAAAATAATTGGAGAGAAGGTTGAAAGAAATGTTAGATAAGAACAAAGTCAAATTAGGTATTGCTCCTATTGCATGGACAAATGATGATTTACCAGAATTAGGTGGAGAAAACACTTTTGAACAATGTATTAGTGAGATGGCTTTATCAGGATTTACAGGAAGTGAAGTTGGAAATAAATATCCTAAAGATCCAGAAGTATTAAAACGTTACTTAGATCTTAGAGGTGTTCAGATTTGTAACGCATGGTTCTCTACACTTTTTACTTCAGAGCCAGAAGAAGTAACCATTGAAAACTTTATTAAGCACAGAGACTTCTTACATGCTGTAGGTTCTAAGATGATTGGCTGTTCTGAGCAAGGAAACAGTATTCAAGGTACAATGAAACCAGTGTTTGATGAAAAACCTGTTTACACCGAAGAAGAGTGGGTAAAAGTAACACAAGGTATGAACAAATTAGCAAAATTAGCTGCTGAAAAAGGTATGAAAGTATCTTTCCACCATCATATGGGAACAGGTGTACAAACACCAGAAGAAGTGGATAAATTCATGGAAATGACTAATGATGATGTTTACTTATTATTCGACTCTGGTCACTTAGCTTACTCAGAAGGTAATGCTGAAGTTGCTTATGAAGTTTTAAGAAAACATATTGACCGTGTTGCTCACGTTCATTTAAAAGATATTCGTCTTGATGTTGTGAATAAAGTTAAAGAAGATAAATTAAGCTTCTTAGAAGGCGTAAAAATGGGTGCATTTACAATCCCTGGCGATGGACTTATTGATTTCAAACCTATCTTCAAAATATTAGAAGATGCTAACTATGAAGGTTGGATGGTAGTAGAAGCTGAACAAGATCCAGCCATTGCAAATCCATTTGAATATGCATTAAAAGCAAGAGCTTATATTAGAGAAAATACAGGTCTTTAAGAACCACAGAGTTAACACAAAAGTTAAAACAAGCAGGAAATAGTAATATAATTCAAGCTATAGTAATTTTATTATAACTAGCACCTACCGAGGGATAATTCCACGGTAGGTGTACATAACACAACTATATGAATGTGTATAGAGGAGGAAAAATATTATGAAGAAAATGAACGTTGGTATTATCGGTGCGGGACGTATCGGACGTGTTCATGCACAAAGTATTTCTTATCATATTCCTAACGCAACAATCAAGGCAGTATCAGATGTTCGCTTAGATGGTGTAGAAGAGTGGGCAAAAGGATTAGGAATTGAGAATGTATATTCTCATTATCACAAAATCTTAGAAGATAAAGACATTGATGCAGTTCTTGTTTGTTCATCAACAGATACACATGCACAGATTTCTATTGAAGCTGCTGAAGCAGGAAAGCACATTTTCTGTGAAAAACCAATTGACTATGATTTAGATAGAATTAATAAAGTATTAGAAGCTGTAGAAAAAGCTGGTATTAAATTCCAAGTAGGATTTAACAGAAGATTTGACCACAACTTTAACAGAATTAACCAAGTAACAAAAGCTGGTGTTATTGGTGATCCACATATCATCAAAATTACATCTAGAGACCCAGAGCCACCACCAATTGAGTATGTAAAAGTATCTGGTGGAATCTTCTTTGATATGACTATCCATGATTTTGATATGGCTAGATTCCAAGCTGGTTGTGAGGCAACAGAAGTCTACGCAGTAGGTGATAGCCTTGTTGATCCAGAGATTGGCAAAGCTGGAGACGTTGATACAGCTGTTATTACCATTAAATTTGAAAATGGAGCTATTGTTGTTATCGATAATAGTAGAAAAGCAGCTTACGGATACGATCAAAGAGTTGAAGTATTTGGTTCAAAAGGGTCTATTGAAGCTAAAAATGATACTGAAACAAATACTATTCTTAGAACTGAAGAATCTGTAAAATTTGACAAACCACTTTATTTCTTTTTAGAGCGTTACATGGGCTCATTTGTAGAAGAAATGAAGCAATTCTTTGCAGCAATTGAAAACGATACTGAAACACCAGTTAAAGGTATTGATGGCTTAAATGCTGTTATTATAGCTATGGCTGCTAAGAAATCTCTTGATGAAGGAAGACCAGTTAAAATATCTGAAATTGGATAAGACATGAATTTTAATTTCTATATGATTTCAACTTTAATATATTGAACTTGATCTTTTAGTCAACTACATGGAGTGAGGATTAAATTAAGTTCGATATATTACCCTAATTTTATCAATTAAATTGCTAAAAAGATCACTTTATTATAGTTAAATTTAATCCAACGTATATTGGATTAGCCTATAATAAAAATATTTCCATTTCATTTATCGTAAAACATAATTACCTTGTAATTTTCACCAAAAGTTGGTAAATCTTTTATTACAAATGAATAAGTATTTTATATTTATAGAGTTAGGGAAACGTGTGCATAACATATAATATGTAAAAATACAAGAAATCATATAACGTGTAACTTGATATTTACTGCCAGGGAGGTGAAACAATGTCAAACATTAATAAGAGTATACAGGATATGTATGAACGTAAAAATAAATTATTACAAGGCGGCGGACAGGCAAGAATTGATCGACAGCATGCAGCAGGTAAAATGACAGCAAGAGAAAGGATTGATATGCTGCTTGATCCTAACAGTTTCGTTGAAGTAGGAGCCTATATGAAACATCGTTCAACGGATTTTGGACTTGATAAAGTAGAAGCCCCTGGAGATGGTGTTGTTACTGGATATGGTACTATTGATGGAAGCCTTGTATATGTTTATGCTCAAGATTTTACTGTAATGGGAGGTTCACTTGGTGAAATACATGCACAGAAAATATGTAAGGTAATGGACATGGCTATGAAAACCGGTGCCCCTATTATTGGAATCAACGATTCAGGTGGAGCCAGAGTACAAGAAGGTATTGATGCTCTTAGTGGCTTCGGTGAGATATTCTATCGTAATACAAAAGCTTCAGGAATTATTCCTCAGATATCAGTGATTATGGGACCTTGTGCAGGAGGGGCCGTTTATTCACCAGCCATTACAGACTTTATATTCATGGTGGATAATACCAGTCAAATGTTTATTACTGGACCTGAAGTTATCAAAACAGTTACTGGTGAAGAGATCACCAAAGAAGAATTAGGTGGCGCTTATGTCCATGCAAGTAAAAGTGGTGTAGCTCACTTCAATTATACAGATGAAGCAGAGTGTATAAAGGAAGTAAGAAGACTCATTAATTACTTACCATCTAATTATTTAGAAGAACCAATGGAGCTTGATATGCAAGATGACCCCAATAGAAAATCCTCAAGACTTGTAGACATCATGCCTGACACACCAAGTAAAGCCTATGATATGAGAAAAGTTATTAATGAGATAATTGATGCAAATAGCTTTATTGAAGTACATAAAGCCTATGCGCAAAATATCATTGTTGGTTTAGCTAAGATGAATAATGATACTGTTGGTATAGTTGCGAATCAACCTCAATTCTTAGCAGGTGCACTTGATGTTAATGCTTCTGATAAAGCTGCAAGATTTGTTCGATTCTGTGATAGTTTTAATATTCCTATTGTTACATTAACAGACGTACCAGGATACTTCCCTGGCGTAACCCAAGAGCACTCAGGAATCATTAGACATGGTGCAAAGCTCTTATATGCTTACTGTGAAGCAACAGTACCTAAGATCAATGTTATCCTAAGAAAAGCCTATGGTGGAGCCTATATCGCCATGAGTAGTAAACATCTTGGCTCTGATATAGTACTTGCTTGGCCTACTGCTGAGATTGCCGTAATGGGTGCACAAGGTGCAGCAAATATTATCTTTAGCAAAGATATTAAAAATGCTGATGACCCAGTTGCTATGCGTGAACAGAAAGTGAAAGAATACAGAGATAATTTCGCTAATCCATACGTTGCAGCAAGCAGAGGTTATGTGGATGTGGTTATAGAACCCATGATGACAAGACCATATATCATCTCAGCTCTACAATCTCTTAAAAGTAAGCGTGAGGAAGGTCCAAGTAAGAAGCATGGTAATATACCATTATAATAAGAATAGTGTTTGCTTATAGATTACAAGCTGATAAATACATCAGCTTTTTCTTTATGTTCCCCCAGCATGGACGTAGTCTAACAGGTTAAAGTCCTGAACATAGCCTAAGACAAGACATGCTAATTTGTCAAGTTATAGATTAAGAAAGTTTGATTATCTAATCCATAATTGGCGATTCTAATAGCATCTTTACGTTCAGCCTTTAGTTAAGAAGCATATTTTACATACAAGTGTTAGGATAAAAGAATTAATAGCCAACAGTGGATACTGCAGTGAAGCAGACTTTAAGGTATTTAGCTAGCGAAAACATAGAGCCGTATATTAAGCTACAGGAACATGAGAAGCAAATAGGAGCTATGAAAAAATAGAAAAAGAGCTGATGATTTATATAATGGCAAGGAATATCAACAAACTTGATCGATTTATACATCAAAAAATAGTATGAGTCATATTGCAGCGTCATAGATGAAAAGAAAAAGACTACTTAATGGATTATTTTCCAATTAAGTGGTCTTTCTAATGAAGAGGCTGTCAGAAATTACTCATTTTCCGACAGCCCCTTTAATTATGCGTTATTTACGGCTTTTGCTAAACGAGAAACTTTTCTTGCAGCAGTTTTTTTGTGATAAATACCTTTTGCTTTAGCTTTATCAATATAAGAAATTGCTACTAATAATTGTTTTTCAGCAGTTGTTTTATCTCCGGATTCAACAGCAGCTAAAACTTTTTTAGTTTCTGTTTTTACTCTTGATTTAATTGCTTTGTTTCTAGCAGTTTTTGTCTCTGTTACTTTAATTCTTTTTTTCGCTGATTTAATATTTGCCAATGAAATAACCTCCGATATTTTTTATAAATATTTTTGTTTCGCAGTGGGAATTAGGAAACTAAACATTTATTTATAGACCATTATTCGTGATCTTAAGTCTTTTTTGGACTTCAAATAAATATCGCACATAAACATACGCTCTAATTTTAATATATAATGCATAATAAGTCAATGAATATATATAAAATAATTGGAAAAAATATTTCCTAAACAGGGTGCAATAATTTTTTAGAAGGGAATTAATTTAGATGGATAACAATAGTCAAGAGAAATTAGAGCAAGTGGAACAGAAATACAACGTTAGAACCGACTTAGCGATTGAAGCTAGAGAAATGGTTGGGGAAGAAGATATTGAGATAAAAGGGGTAGAAGTAACAGTAGATAACATTAAAGATATTGAGTTATCTATAACAAAAGTAAATATTCTTGATGAACATGGAGCAAAAGCACTTAATAAACCTATAGGCAGTTACGTAACTATGGAATGCGACTTAATGAAGCAGAATGCGCCAGAAGCTCATGAGGAAATAGTGAGAGAGTTGGCAAAACAATTAGGTGATTTAGCTAAAGTTGATAAAGATATGACAGTTCTAGTTGTAGGGCTTGGAAATAGAGATGTAACACCGGACTCACTGGGACCTAGAGCAGTTTCTAATGTTTTGGTTACAAGGCATCTTTTTCAAGAATTTGGTGAACCTGAGGGTGAAGATGGATTTAATAAGGTTAGTGCAATCATACCTGGTGTTATGGGGCAAACGGGTATGGAGACTTTTGAGATAATTCAAGGGATTGTTAATAAGATAAAGCCTAGTTTAGTAATAGCTATTGATGCTTTGGCTTCCAGACGAACTACGAGGGTTAATTCTACTATTCAGATTGCGGATACAGGAGTTCATCCAGGTTCTGGTGTAGGTAACAGACGTCAGGGACTTACAGAGGAGTCATTAGGAGTTCCAGTAATAGCTATTGGTGTTCCTACAGTAGTTGATGCGGCGACTATAGTTAATGATACAATGGAAGAATTATTGATAGAGATGAAAAAGCAAGCAAAGGAAAATACTGAAATAGCGGATATGATTAATCGTTTCAATGAACAAGAGAAATATCAGCTGATAAAAGAGGTTCTTTATCCTTATATTGGTAATTTGTTTGTTACTCCAAAAGAGATTGATGCGGTTATTAAAAGATTGAGTAATATAATAGCTTCTTCTTTGAATATAATGTTGCAGCCTAATCTTGAGTTTGATGAGATTACTAAGTTTTTATCGTAGGGATACCTATATATTGTGTGAAAAATAAATTGTGTGCATATAAGTCAGTGTAAAGTGTTACAATCACTTGCCTTACCCTGAGAAGCGGTCGGTCTGCGTGATTGTAACACTTTACACTTCTTCATTTGAAATTATAGAGAGTAGATAAATATATTATAAGAGGGTAATATATTTTTATATTTATGATTCATAATAGTTTTTGTAATAAATCACCTTGTCCAAAAATATATTTTTATAAGATGTTAATTTAATGAGGACATGTTGAAAATGAGTAGGGCAATTATTTATTGTCTACTGTGAGGATAAGGGTGATTAGATGAATAAAGCGTATTTACTTAAGAAAAATAGGAAAGCTTCACTTGTTTATATGGCAGTTTTGATAGTGTTGTCTATTGTAATTATAATAAAATTATTTGGGTTATATTTTACTAATGAAATAATAAGTTTTAAGAATCTTGTTTTTTCAGATATTGATTCGTCTTTTTTTACTAATATAATTCATTCGGTTAATCCTTCAGTAGAGTATTATTTAGAGAGCAACAATAAGACTAAGCTGGATATAAGTAATTATAATAAGATTGAGGCATTGTATGGTTATAATATCCCTCTTATTTCATTTATAATGAACGAGAATGATTATTCTTATTGTACTGCTTCGGAAAACTATCCTAAGATCAATCAGAAAGATAAGTCGTTTGAAAATGATTTGGAACATTATGAGCATGATGAAAGTTTTTTTTCATCTCATACGTTGGAACAGCAGATTCCCGTAGTTAATATAACTAATTATACTATGGAACAGCTTAATAATTTTTCGTTTTTGAAATCTAATTTATATACTTTTGATCCTAGTATAAATCCCACACAAGATAAGTTTCCTATTGATAAATTCTTAAGTAAGGATATGTCAATAGATATGAGTGGTGATGGTCCGAAAGTATTGATATATCATACCCATTCCCAAGAAAGTTTTGTAGATAGTGTGAAAGGTAAGAAAGAAGATACTGTTGTAGGAGTAGGAGATGAATTAGCTCGTATACTTGAAGAGAAATATAATATTAAGGTTCTTCACCATCGGAAAGAGTATGATATCATCAATGGTAAGATTGATAGGGATGAAGCTTATCAGCGAATTGAAGCACCATTGAAAAATTTGATTAAGAAGAATCCTTCAATAGAAGTTATGATAGATATTCATAGGGATGGAGTTAGGGGTAATGTAAGGTTAGTGCATAATATTAATGGTAAACAAACAGCTAAGATTATGTTTTTTAATGGGCTAGCCCTATATCCTGTAATGCCTAACAAGTATGTTGTTGATAATATGGCGTTTAGTTTTCAGATGCAGTTGAAAGCTAATGAATTATATCCTAATTTCACTAGAAAAATATATCTTAGAGGGTATAGATACAATCTGCACCTAAAACCAAAATCATTATTAATTGAAGTTGGTGCTCAGACAAATACTGTCAGCGAAGCAATGAATGCTATGGAGCCTCTAGCGAAAATTTTATATGAGGTTATTAAATAATAATAAAAAATATATTTTGTTGCTAAATTATATATATATATGCTATAATAACCAACAGAAAATGGGCTAAGGAGGATGTTGGT
Organism: Vallitalea maricola; assembly: GCF_036985595.1. NCBI lineage: Bacteria > Bacillati > Bacillota > Clostridia > Lachnospirales > Vallitaleaceae > Vallitalea > Vallitalea maricola. Next base: position 27,387 of record NZ_BTPU01000059.1, read on the forward strand.
CTGTGGCAGAATTTAAACAGGATAATATAAGAAATTTTTGTATAATTGCACATATCGATCATGGTAAGTCAACATTAGCAGATAGGATCATTCAATTAACAGGATTATTGACTGCTAGAGAAATGCAGGCTCAAGTTTTAGATAATATGGATCTAGAACGTGAGAGAGGTATAACAATAAAAGCTCAGGCAGTTAGACTAGTATATAAAGCCAAAAATGGTGAAGAATATATATTTAACCTTATTGATACACCTGGCCATGTGGATTTTAATTATGAAGTATCTAGAAGTTTAGCGGCATGTGAAGGAGCTGTTCTTGTAGTAGATGCAGCACAAGGAATTGAAGCTCAGACATTAGCTAATGTGTATCTAGCGCTGGAACATGACTTGGAGATAGTTACAGTAATAAATAAGATTGATTTACCAAGTGCGGAACCTGATAGGGTAAAAGCAGAGGTAGAGGATGTTATTGGATTAGATGCCGAAGATGCACCACTGATATCTGCAAAAGAAGGCATTAATATAGAAGATGTGCTTGAAAAAATAGTATCAGATATACCAGCACCAGTAGGAGATGTAAATGCACCTCTGAAAGCGCTTATATTTGATTCTCTATATGACCCTTATAGAGGTGTTATAGTATTCTGCAGGGTTAAAGAGGGAACCGTTAAAAAGGGCATGAAAATACGTATGATGGCTACTGAAAAACAATTTGAAGTAGTGGAAGTTGGGTATTTTGGTGCTGGACAATTCATACCGGCTGATTCTTTACAGGCAGGTACAGTTGGATACATTACAGCTAGTATCAAGAATGTTGGGGATACTAATGTGGGTGATACCATTACAGATGCTAGCAACCCAATAGATGAGCCTCTACCAGGGTATAAAAATGTTAATCCAATGGTTTTCTGTGGGTTATATCCAGCAGATGGGTCTAAGTATCAAGATTTACGTGATGCACTTGACAAATTAAAATTAAATGATGCAGCACTTAATTTTGAACCAGAAACATCAATAGCTCTTGGTTTCGGATTCAGATGTGGTTTCTTGGGATTGTTGCATCTAGAAATAATACAAGAGCGTTTGGAAAGAGAATATAATCTTGATTTGGTAACAACTGCACCAAGTGTTATATATAAAGTATATAAAACTAACGGTGAAGTTATTGATCTTGCGAACCCAACTGATTTACCTGATGTCTCAGAGATAAGAACTATGGAAGAACCAATAGTGAAAGCTGAGATTATGGTTCCGACAGATTATATTGGAACGGTAATGGAACTTTGTCAAGAAAGACGTGGAGAGTATTTCGGCATGGATTACATTGAAGAGACAAGAGCCATGTTGACTTATGAACTTCCACTTAATGAAATAATATATGATTTCTTTGATGCTCTAAAATCTAGGACAAGAGGTTATGCATCCTTTGATTATGAATTAGTTGGGTATAAAGAATCTGAATTAGTAAAACTTGATATATTAATTAACAAAGAAGTTGTAGATGCATTATCTTTTATCGTTCATGTTGATAAAGCATATGATAGAGGAAGAAAGATAGCAGAGAAATTGAAGACAGAAATACCTAGACACCTATTTGAAATACCAATACAAGCAGCTGTTGGTAATAAAATAATTGCTAGAGAAACTATTAAAGCCATGAGAAAAGATGTACTTGCTAAATGTTATGGTGGAGATATATCAAGAAAAAGAAAACTTCTTGAAAAACAGAAAAAAGGTAAGAAGAGAATGCGTCAAGTAGGTAATGTAGAAGTACCTCAACAAGCTTTTATGAGTGTGCTTAAGCTAGATGATTAGGTGTTAGAGATGAAAAATATCAGTTTATATATTCATATTCCTTTTTGCAAAAGTAAATGTAATTATTGCGATTTTCTATCTTTTGACAATAAAGATAGTGTCATGAAGGAATATGTAAATGCATTAATCAACGAGATAAAAAGTTATAGTGAACTTACAAAAGAATATAATATGAAAAGTATATTTATAGGCGGTGGTACACCGTCTATTCTGCCATGTTCTGATATAGAAAGAATCTTTGATACCCTAAAATCATATTATAATATTGATAGAGATGCCGAGATAACAATTGAAGCTAATCCAGGAACCCTTGATGAAGAGAAAATTGAAGTGCTTCTTTCATCAGGTGTAAATCGCATAAGCATGGGATTACAATCATGTAATAATAAATTATTAAAGAAACTAGGACGAATCCATACTTGGGATGAATTCCTATTAAATTATGATTTGATTAGAAATAATGGTTTTGAAAATATAAATATAGATTTGATGTTTGCTCTACCAAATCAAACTATCAGTGATATAGAGAATGACTTGAAAAAGATAATCAATCTTAGACCAGAACATATATCTTATTATTCCTTGATAATTGAAGAAGGAACTAAATTTTCTAGGTTATATGATGATAACAAGCTTGTTTTACCAGCTGAAGATGTAGAACGTCATATGTATTGGCTGATTCATGATACACTACAGAATAATGGTTATAAACACTATGAGATATCTAATTATGCTTTGGACAACAGAGAGTGCTATCATAATAAGATATATTGGAAAGAAGAAGAATATATAGGTATTGGGTTAGGGGCTTCCTCATACTTTGAGGGCTTTAGATATAAGAATATCAATAATCTGTTAAATTATATAGATATTAATGGAGATATTAGTAAGCTTAAGGAATGTACTGAGAAAATCAGTAAAAAGACTTCTATTGAAGAATATATGTTTTTAGGACTGAGATTATTAGAAGGTATAGATAAGATTGATTTTTATAATAGATGGGGACATGAAATAGAATATTATTATAAAGATGCTATACAAGAGCTTATAGAAAAAGGACTTATTATGGAAAATGGGTCTAGATTAAAATTAACTAAAAAAGGAGTTGACGTTAGTAATTTTGCATTATCCATGTTTTTGTTTGATTAATATGGCTATAATGGGCTTAAATACAGCTGGTAAAAGATGTTACAAATGTATTAAGCCTAAAAAAAATAATTAAATTTTGCAAAATTACTTGACAAATCTACCTGCAAGTGATATTTTTATTTCAAGCATTAGCACTCATTAGAGTAGAGTGCTAACAAAAAAATAAGCTAACAAAGGTGGTGCGATATGGAACTAAATGATAGAAAGATTAAAATTCTTAGGGCAATAATTTTAAATTACCTAGATACAGCTGAACCAGTAGGTTCAAGAACAATTTCAAAGAATTATGACTTAGGTATAAGTCCTGCTACTATAAGAAATGAAATGTCTGATCTAGAAGAATTAGGTCTTATATTGCAACCTCATACGTCTGCAGGTAGAATTCCATCTGACAAGGGGTATAGGCTATATGTTGATAGGCTTATGAATCTTCATCATGAAGAGATAAATAATGGTTTATATATAGAACAGCTGTTTCAACGTGTAGATAGGATAGAATCTTTGTTAAAAAATATTGCTAAGATGCTGGCAAATGAAACTAATTATGCTACGATTGTTTCATCACCACAGATTAATAAAGCTAAAATAAAAAATATACAATTAATAGGTGTACAGGAAAAAAGAATATTAGCGGTTATAGTAACAGATGGTAATATTATTAAGAATTATATGATCAATATTAATGAACCAGTACATCAAACAATGTTGAATAGATTGACTTTTGTTCTTAATGAACAGTTATATGGACTTACTCTTGAACAGATTAATTTACCACTTATTCAACAACTAAAAGATTTTGCTGGAAGTAACGCTGATATAATCAATAAAGTATTAGATGCCATTTTTGATACTATAAAATCTGTTGATGATACAGAGATCTATACATCTGGTGCAACTAATATATTAAGATTTCCAGAATTCAATGATATATCAAAAGCAACCAATCTAATACATAGACTTGAAGAAAAACAAGTTCTAAGAGATATGGTCTATACTGTATTAGAAGAAAATGGTGTTAATATAAAAGTTACTATTGGTAACGAAAATGTTATTGATGAAATGAAAGATTGTAGTTTGATAACTACTGCTTATAAGCTTGGTGGAGAGAATATTGGATTTATTGGTATCATTGGTCCTAAACGGATGGATTACGAAAATACAATAGGTTCTCTTTCAGGTTTAATGTCAAAAATGGAAGAAATTATTAATAAGTTAAAATAGGAAGGTGGTTATATAGTGGCTAAAGAAAAAGTTTCTGAAGAAAATATTTCAGAAGAAATTAAAGATGAAATAATTAATGAGCAAGAAGTTGAAGAAAAAGATTCAGAAGAAAACTTAGAAGAAGTGGAAGATGTAAAATTAGAAGAAGATTCTACTGGAGAAAATGATATGAATAAAAAACTGAAACAAAAAGAAAAGGAAGTTAACGAATACGTAGATAAATTACAAAGAACTATGGCAGAATTTGATAACTTTAGAAAAAGAACAATAAAAGAAAAGTCTATGATGTATGAAAATGGAGCAAAAGAAACATTAGAAAAATTATTACCTATTGTAGATAATTTTGAACGTGCTCTAGACAGTATTTCAGAAGAACAAAAAGAACTACCTTTTACACAAGGTGTTGAAATGATATTCAAACAGTTAATGAGTACTCTTAACGAACTTGGAGTAGAAGAAATAAAAGCTGAAGGGAATGAGTTTGATCCTAACTTCCATCATGCAGTTACACATGCTGATGACGAGTCATTAGGTGAAAATATAGTTGCAGAAGTATTCCAAAAAGGATATATGTACAACGATTCAGTTTTAAGACATAGCATGGTAAAAGTAGTAAACTAGTTTATCAAGAAAAAATTTAAAGAAATATAGAATGTATGATTATAATATTGTGCATCTTATATATATATTATTAATTACTTAAAAAATAATCTTCGTCGAATAAAATAAAATTATAAAAAACATTGACGAGTATATTGATATGAAGGAGGAAATAAAATGGGTAAAATAATTGGTATTGATTTAGGTACAACTAACTCATGTGTTGCAGTTATGGAAGGTGGAAAGCCAGTAGTAATTGCTAACGCAGAAGGTATTAGAACAACACCATCAGTTGTTGCTTTTACAAAAAATGGAGAAAGATTAGTAGGAGAACCTGCTAAGAGACAGGCGATTACTAATCCTGATAAAACAGTAGCTTCAATTAAGAGACATATGGGTACTGATTTTAGAGTAACTATTGATGATAAAAAATATTCTCCACAAGAAGTTTCAGCTATGATTCTTCAAAAATTAAAATCTGATGCAGAAAGCTATTTAGGTGAAAAGGTTACAGAAGCAGTTATTACAGTTCCTGCATACTTTACAGATAGTCAAAGACAAGCAACTAAGGATTCAGGAAAGATAGCTGGTCTTGAAGTTAAGAGAATTATCAACGAGCCTACAGCTGCAGCTTTAGCCTATGGTCTTGATAATGAAAATGAGCAAAGAATTATGGTTTATGACCTTGGTGGTGGAACATTTGATGTATCTATCATTGAAATCGGAGACGGTGTAATTGAAGTATTAGCTACAAGTGGTAACAACAAACTTGGTGGAGATGACTTTGATGACCGTGTTATGAATTACCTTATAAAAGAATTCAAAACTTCAGATGGTATAGATTTAACTAATGATAAGATGGCTGTTCAAAGATTGAAAGAAGCAGCAGAGAAAGCTAAAAAAGAATTATCATCAGCAACAACAACTAATATTAACTTGCCATTTATTACTGCTACACAAGAAGGACCAAAACATTTAGATATTACACTTACTAGAGCTAAATTTGATGAATTAACAGCTGACCTTGTTCAACAAACAATGGGTCCTGTAAACAATGCTTTAAGAGATTCAGGATTATCAGCAACTGAGCTTGATAAAGTATTATTGGTTGGTGGATCAACACGTATACCAGCTGTACAAGATGCAGTAAACAAATTAACAGGTAAAGAGCCATTCAAAGGTATTAACCCAGATGAATGTGTTGCTATAGGAGCATCCATTCAAGGTGGTAAATTATCAGGTGAAGCTGGAGCTGGAGATATATTACTTCTAGACGTAACACCATTATCACTTGGTATTGAAACATTAGGTGGTGTAGCTACTAAATTAATCGAAAGAAACACTACAATTCCTACTAAGAAGAGTCAAGTATTCTCAACTGCTGCAGATAATCAACCAGCTGTTGATATCCATGTAGTTCAAGGTGAAAGAGAATTTGCTAAGGACAATAAAACGCTTGGAAGATTCCAATTAGATGGAATTCCACCAGCACCAAGAGGAATCCCTCAAATTGAAGTTACTTTTGATATAGATGCTAACGGCATTGTTAATGTTACAGCTAAAGACCTTGGAACAGGTAAAACACAACATATTACAATTACAGCTAGTACAAACTTATCCGATGATGAAATCAACAAAGCTGTTGATGAAGCTCAAAACTTCGAAGAAGAAGATAAGAAGAGAAAAGAAGCTATTGATGTAAGAAATGAAGCTGATTCACTTGTATTCCAAACTGAAAAGACATTAAATGAATTAGGCGATAAAGTTGACGCTGCTGAAAAAGAAAAAGTAGAAGCTGAAGTTACTAAGTTAAAAGAAGTACTTGGTAAATCGACTATTGATAATATGACTGATGCTAATGTAGAGGAAATCAAAGTAGCAAAAGAAGCATTAATGACTGTTTTCGGAGAGCTTTCAACTAAATTATATCAACAAGCTGGAGCTGCCGGTGCAGCACCAGGAGCAGGGCCACAAGGTGCACCAGGAGCTGAACCAAATCAAGAACAACCAAATAATGATGATGATGTAGTTGACGCAGACTTCAAAGAAGTGTAAAATATAAAATTGTAAAAAAGCCAAAGACATTGGTCTTTGGCTTTCTTAAAGAATATATATATTATAGATGAAAATTTTTAATTATAATTATGAATGTGATATTTTGACCACAATATATAATGGTTAGGCTGTAATTAATAACACAATATATATTGTGGTGAATTTAATACTATTGACTCAACTTTCCCACTTCAATATTGTATGCAGGTAAGCTAATTAAAAACCTATAACCCTTAATTTACCTGTATTAAATTAAAGGTGGGAAAGTTGAGCTATTAAATATAAGTTGAATTAAATAATTCAAAATTAATCATAAAAAGAGGTAGGTGGGAATAATGGCAGATAAAAGAGATTATTATGAGGTATTAGGTGTTGGGAAAAGTGCTACTGACGCTGATATAAAGAAAGCATATAGAAAATTAGCTAAACAATATCATCCTGACATGAACCCAGGTGATGAATCTGCTGAACACAAATTTAAAGAAGCAACAGAAGCTTACGAGGTATTAAGTGATTCATCAAAAAGATCAAAATATGATCAATTAGGTCACGCTGCATTTAGTAATGGAGGCGGCGGAGCAGGAGGCTTTGATTTCTCAGATGTTGGAGATATATTTGGAGATATATTCGGAGATTTCTTTGGTGGTGGAGGCCGTAGAAGAAATGCTAATGCTCCAACGAAAGGTGCAAGCCTAAAAACTTCTGTTACACTTAATTTTAAAGAAGCCGTATTTGGTGTAGAAAAAGAAATTGATATGGTTATTTCTGAGACTTGTGAAGAATGTTCAGGTACTGGAGCTAAGAAAGGAACAACGCCAGAAACATGTCCTCATTGTAAAGGTTCTGGTCAAGTGAGATATAATCAACAGACTATGTTTGGTAATATAACAAGTGTTAAGACATGTAATAATTGTGGCGGAACAGGAAAAGTAATAAAAGAAAAATGTTCATCATGTAGAGGAACAGGATATGTTAGAAATAGAAAGAAAATAGCAGTGGATATTCCTGCTGGTATTGATAATGGTCAAAGCATAAGGTTAAGTGGAAAAGGTGAACCAGGTACTAATGGTGGACCAAGAGGAGATTTACTAGTAACTGTATATGTAAAACCTCATGAATTCTTTGAAAGACAAGGTGTTGATATTTACTATACTTTACCTATATCTTTTGCTCAAGCAGCACTTGGTGCAGAACTTGAAGTTCCTACCCTTGACGGAAATGTAAAATATGAAATAAAAGATGGAACGCAAACACATACTAGATTTAGGTTAAAAGGAAAAGGTGTACCTCATATAAGAAATTCCAAAATTAGAGGAGACCAATATGTTACTGTAGTTGTAGATGTTCCTAAAAAATTGAATGAAAAGCAAAAGGAATTGCTAAAAGAATTTTCTGCTACTTTTGGAGAGCAGGTAAAAGACTTCAAGGATGGTAAGAAAAAAAAATGGTATGATAAAGTCATGGATGCCTTTGATTAGATTGTAGGCTACATAAGTGAAAATATTATAGTATGCTAAAAGGATGTGTAATATATTGAAATGGACCCAATGTAAAGTCTATATCAATGACGAAGCCATAGAAGCAGTAAGCTATATGCTTACTGAACAGGGAATACAAGGTATAGAAGTAGTTGACAATACTCTATCAAATGAAGATATGGAAGAAATAATCGTAGATTATATTGAAGATGGAGTTATTGATAATAATAGAGATACTTTTATTAGATTTTATTTGTCAGAGCAAGAGAATGTTACTGAAAAAATAAATGAAATAAAAGCTAAAATCAAAGATATTGGTAAATATCTGGAAGTTGGTAAGACCAATATTGAATTAACTATCATAGATGATGAGGATTGGGCGAATAATTGGAAAAAATATTATAAGCCTTTTAAGATAGATAATAATATAATTATTAAACCAACTTGGGAAAAGTACACAAAGAAAACCCATGATGATGTTATAATAGAAATTGATCCAGGTATGGCATTTGGTTCAGGGACACATGAGACCACTTCCATGTGTGTCAGTATGATTAATAAATATTTATCTAAAGATGATCTAGTAATTGATGTAGGATGTGGAAGTGGGATATTAGGAATTACAGCAGCCAAATTAGGTGCTGGAGAAGTAACTTGTATCGATCTTGATAAGAACGCAGTTAAAGCCGCCAAAGAAAATGTTGTTACTAACAAGGTAGATGATAAAGTAAATGTACTTAACGGTGATTTACTGGAAATGGTTGACATTAAAGCTAATATGGTGGTAGCTAATATAATGGCAGATATAATAATGATATTAGCAAAAGACGTTGCTACATACTTAATTCCTAACGGTATTTTCATATCCTCTGGAATTATATTGGATAGAGTAGAAGATGTTAAGGATGCGTTACTGGCTAATGGATTTGAGATAGTAGAGATTAAGAGAATGGGAGAATGGGCTGCCATTGTTTCTCGACCCATTTCATAAAAGTACTTTTGAAAGGATAGAGGTTTTATATGCATAGATTTTTTGTAGAGCCTAACCAAATTATTGAAGATGAGATTCGTATTGTTGGTGATGATGTAAAACATATCAAAAATGTACTTAGAATGAATAAAAATGACGAAATTATAATTTGTGATGGACATAGTAATGATTATTATTGTATAATTAATAGTATTGAAGGTGACTACATAAATACAAAAATTGTCACTAAAAAACAATCAGTTACTGAGCTAAATACAAAAATTTACCTTTTTCAAGCTTTGCCAAAACAAGCTAAAATGGAATTAATTGTGCAGAAAGCAGTAGAGCTGGGGGTATATGAGATAATTCCTGTTATTACTGAAAGAAGCGTTGTTAAAATAAATAAACAAAATGGGACGAAAAAATTAGCTAGATGGAATAAGGTAGCTGAGTCTGCAGCCAAGCAGTCAAAAAGAGGTATTATTCCAGTAGTAAATGAAATAATGAATTTTGAAGAAGCAATAGAATATTCTAAGCAACTGGATACAATTATTGTCCCTTACGAAAATGCTAAAAATATAACAGAAACTAAAGAATTTATCAACAATCTAGATTGTAAGAGGATTGGAGTATTTATAGGTCCTGAGGGAGGATTTAGCCTAAATGAGATAGAAGAGGCTAAAAGTAGTGAGGCTAATATCATAACACTAGGAAAAAGAATACTAAGGACAGAAACAGCAGGTTTAGCTATATTATCATTACTAATGTTTCAACTTGAGGAGGAATAGTATGGCATTAAGAGTATTAATCGTTGATGATGCAATTTTCATGAGAACTGTTTTAAAGAAAATGTTATCAGAAGAAGATTATGATATTTGTGGAGAAGCTAATAACGGAAAAGAGGCAATAACGAAGGCAAAAGAATTACAACCAGATGTAATTACTCTTGACATCACAATGCCTGAAATGGATGGAGTAACTGCACTTCCTGAAATACTTAAGGCAAGTCCTAATTCAAAAGTAATTATGTGTTCAGCTATGGGTCAGCAACCTATGGTTATAGAAGCGATCAAAAATGGAGCAAAAGATTTCATTGTGAAACCTTTCCAGAAATCACGAGTAGTACAAGCTATAGAAAATGTTGTTAAAAAGTAATAAAGACTATAGTCTAGGAGTTGTTTTGGGCAAGATATATTATATTAAGCACTAAGTTTAATATAGTATATCTTTCTTAAATTTTTATATTACAAATAATTTCATATAAAATAGACTATTATTTGAAAGGATGCCTTAGAATGGAAATATATTTGGACAACGGGGCTACTACAAAACCCTTTGAAGTTGTCATAGAAGAAATGTGTAAAGTCTTTAGAGAAGATTATGGCAATCCTTCGTCTTTACACAAAAAAGGATTTGAAGCTGAAAAATATATTATTAAGTCAAAAGATATATTTTCGAAAATATTGAAAGTAAATCAAAAGGAAATTTATTTTACATCTGGTGGAACAGAATCCAATAATCTAGCAATACTTGGTGTAGCAAATGCGTATAAAAGATCAGGTAAGCACATAATAACTACAGCAATAGAACATTCCTCTGTTAAGAATACAATAAATTATCTAGGGGATAATGACTATGAGATAACAGTTTTACCAGTTGATAGTAATGGACTTATTGATTTGGACCAATTACGAGACAGCATACGTGAAGATACTATTCTAGTATCAATAATGCATGTTAATAATGAAATCAGTACAATAATGCCTATAGATGAGATTGGAAAGGTAATCAAAGAGAAGAATAAAAATACTATTTTTCATGTAGATGCTATACAATCTTTTGGAAAATTGAATATATATCCTAAAAAATGGAATATTGATTTAGTAAGTATAAGTGGACATAAATTCCATGCTCCAAAGGGAATAGGAGTTATTTATATCAATGATAATATTAAGATAAATCCTATTATATATGGAGGTTTTCAGCAAAATGGTATAAGATCTGGCACAGAGAATGTACCAGGAATTGCAGCCATTGGTCTTGCTGCAAAGATGATGTATGATAACTTAGATTCCAATGTAGAACATTTATATAGATTAAAAAGATATTTAGCAGGTAGAATCATTAACGAAATAGCAGATACGGTTATCAACGGAATAGATGTAGATAAGGGTGCACCACATATCTTAAGTATAAGATTCAATAAAGTAAGAGGAGAAGTATTACTTCATAGCCTTGAAGAAAAAGATATATTTGTGTCCACAGGTTCTGCATGTTCATCTAATAAGCCTTCTAAGTTAGGTCCTTTACAGGGAATAGGATTAAATAGTGAAGAAGCACTATCCACAGTCAGATTTAGTTTTTGTATTAACAATACTATAGAAGAATTGGATAAGTGCGTAGATGAATTAAAGAACATAGTACCATTATTAAGGAAGTTTGTTAGACATTAGTTGAATGATGTTAAAGATAACGTATTTTTGGAAGGATTGGATTATATAATGAGTAATTTAAAAAAAGCTTTTCTAGTTAAATATGGTGAAATTGCAATCAAAGGTAAAAATAGGTATATATTCGAAAATATTCTTGCAGACCATATCCGTAGAGCCCTTAAACCATGTGGCGATTTTAAAGTTAGTAAAGAGCAAGGAAGAATTTTTATTGAACCATTTTCTGATTATGATTACGATGAAGTAGTTGAAAGATTATCAAGGATATTTGGTCTTGTTGGAATTTGTCCAGTAATTGTTCTTGAGGATATGGATTTTGAAGCAGTAAAACAAGCAACACTAATGTATATGAAAGATGAATATGAAGACTTGAATTTTACTTTTAAAGTTGAATCAAGAAGGGCTGATAAGAGATATCCTCTTAATTCAATGGAAATAGCTTGTGAAGTTGGTGCATATTTACTTGACCATATACCTGAGTTGAAAGTTGATGTGAAAAAACCAGACGTAAAAGTATGGGTTGAAATAAGAAGTAGAGCATATATCTATTCTAAAATCATTAAAGGTTTAGGTGGTATGCCAGTTGGTTCTAATGGTAAAGCTATGCTTATGTTATCAGGAGGGATTGATTCACCTGTAGCAGGTTATTTAGTAGCTAAAAGAGGAGTTAAGTTAGACGCAGTATATTATCATAGCCATCCATATACTAGTGAACGTGCTAAGCAGAAAGTAATTGATTTAGCGAAGATTGTTTCAAGATATTCAGGAAGAATTAATCTCAATGTTGTGCCGTTTACAGATATTCAACTGTATATCTATGAGCAATGTCCTCATGAACAACTAACAATAATTATGCGTAGAATAATGATGATCATAGCTGAAAGATTAGCAGAAAAATATGGAGCACTTGCATTGGTTACAGGTGAAAGTATAGGACAAGTAGCGTCACAAACAATTCAAAGTCTTAATGCTACTAATTCTGTTTGTAATATGCCAGTATTCAGACCTCTTATAGGTTTTGATAAGCAAGAAATAGTTGAGATAAGTGAAAAGATTGATACTTATGAAACTTCAATACTACCATATGAAGATTGTTGTACTATATTTGTTGCTAAACATCCAGTTACAAAACCTTCATTAAAATCGATTATCAGATCTGAAAGAAGATTAGAAAAAATAGATGAAATGATTGAAGAGGCGATTAACAACGTAGAACTTGTTAAAATTAAGCCAGATGAGGAAGAATAAGGATAGTTAGAAATTATAGATAGGATTATAACAAAAATCCACTGACAAGTGGATTTTTATAATATGGGTTAGTCCATATTAGTATTTCATAAACATGAAATTGATAATTATTCAACGATAAATTCTTTTAAAGTGCCAGCAACTTCATTGAATGCATTATCATCATGTACTGTTAATTCAATTGGTTTACTTAAGTCTAAACTAAAGATACCCATGATTGATTTTGCATCAATAACGTAGCGACCAGAAACTAAATCAAAATCAGAATCAAATTTACTGATTGCATTTACAAAATTTTTAACTTTATCGATTGAATTTAATGTTACTTTAACTGTTTTCATGTAATTGACCCCCTTAAAAGTGTTTTTTAATATTTGAATACATGAATATACTAACCTTTTATAGGAAATAAGTCAATAACTAAAATTACCAAAAAAAGTAAACTATATTAGGTGCTTTTTGTTAAACTACTGAAATAATATACAAAAAAATAAATAATTATTGTGAGGTATTAATATGAAAAAAGTTGCTTTCCATACGTTAGGTTGTAAAGTTAATCAGTATGAAACTGAAGCTATGGAAGAATTGTTTGAAAAATCCGGATATCAAATAGTAGATTTTAGAGATAATGCTGATATATATGTTATTAATACGTGTACCGTTACTAATGTTGCTGATAAAAAATCAAGACAAATGCTATCAAAGGCAAAACATAATAATGAAGAAGCTATTATTGTAGCAGTAGGATGCTATGCTCAGATAGCAAAAGACAAGTTGATAAAAGATAATAATATAGATTTAGTAATTGGTAGTAATAATAAAAATAAAATAGTTGATTTAGTAGAAGAATATATACACGAGGGCAATAAAATAAATGTAGTTGAAGATATCGGAAAAACAACTGAATACGAGGATATCCTGATTACAAAGGTTAATGATAAAACAAGAGCCTATATTAAGATACAAGATGGCTGTAACCAATTTTGCTCTTATTGTATTATTCCATATACAAGAGGAAGAGTAAGAAGCAGAGAGATGAGTAGCGTTATAAAAGAGGTTAATACTTTAGCAAGCAAAGGATATCATGAAATTGTCTTAACAGGTATACACATTGCTTCATATGGAAAAGACTTAACTAACACTTCATTAATAGAACTTCTGATAAGGTTGAATAAGATTGATGGAATATTAAGGATTAGACTAGGATCATTAGAACCTAGTTTAATTACAGAGGAATTTATTTCCCAGCTATCAAAATTAAATAAAATATGTCCACATTTCCATTTGTCACTACAAAGTGGCTGTAATGCTACTTTAAAAAGGATGAATAGGAAGTATACGACTGAGGTTTTCAATAACAAAGTAGAGATTATAAGAAAAGCTTATACCAAGCCTTCGATAACAACTGATATAATAGTTGGTTTTCCAGGGGAGACAGATGAGGAATTTAACGCTACACTAGATTTTGTTAGAAAGATAAGGTTTAGTGGAATACATGTTTTTAAATACTCTATGAGACAAGGTACTCCAGCTGCTACTAGAGATGATCAAATAGACCCTAGAATAAAAACTGAGAGAAGTCATATCTTGATTAATGTTCAAAGTAGAATAAGAGAAGAATTTTTAAATAGCTTTATAAATAAAGAGATTGATGTACTGTTTGAAGAAGAATCCATAATAGATGGCAAAAAATGTTACTATGGATTCACGGATAATTATATAAAAGTAAAAGTTTTTAGTGACAATAATATTAGAAATTTACAGTTAGCAACAAAGATTATCAAAATCCAAAATGATAATCTAGTTGGAAGCATATAATGAATTTACATTAAAATAATATTACAAAGCAAATTTTAATTGTATTTTAATTACATATATATTAATATATAGTAAAAGGAATATAAAACCAAAAGGCTAGATTCGAAAGAATTGTTTAAGTGAGGATGTGATATGGGTGAAAAACATTAATAGTACTCAATTTTTTAAGAAATTCGAAAAAGAACCAGAAGATGCAAAAGAAATTTTAGTAAGTGTATATGAAGCCCTTACAGAGAAAGGATATAACCCTATTTATCAAATTGTAGGGTACATTTTATCTGGTGATCCTACTTATATCACTAGCCATAAAAATGCTAGAAGTCTAATAAGTAAAGTTGAAAGAGATGAACTATTAGAAGAATTGGTAAAAAATTATATAGACAATAACTGCAAGTAGTCGTATAATATAAAAGTTAAATTAAATAGTTGGGTATACTATTCAATGATGAAAAGTGTGCAGATGCACACTTTTATTATCCTACAGAAAAGTTATTCTATAGAAAACAAAAGTTGGATGTGATTAAATGCGTATTTTAGGTTTAGATTATGGGAGTAAAACATTAGGTGTAGCAGTTAGTGACCCATTTGGTTGGACTGCTCAAGGGATAGAAACTATAAATAGAAAAGATGAAAATAATCTAAAATCAACAATTACAAGATTAGGTGATATTATAAATGAGTATAATATAGAAAAGATAGTATTAGGACTCCCTAAAAATATGAATAATACATCTGGGGAAAGAGTAGATAGAACCTTATATTTTAAAGATAGATTAATGCGGGAATTTTCAATTCCAGTAGAAACTTGGGATGAAAGATTAAGCACAATAGGAGCTAAAAGATCACTTTTGGAAGCTGATTTAAGTAGAAAAAAACAAAGTAAAGTCATAGATAAAATGGCAGCTGTTTTTATTTTACAAGGATATCTTGACAATTTACAAAGAAACTAATAAAATACTTTTTGTGAATTGATCTTAATATTATTAATAAACAATGAATTAAAATAAGTTAACATATATATTATAAACTAATAAAAAATTGGTAATAATTTGAAAGGTGGATTTTTTAGTGGAAACAATTGTATTTACGTTTGAAGAGACTGGTGAAGATGTGGAATTTGCAATTTTAAGTTCTTTAGAATATGATGAAGAGACATATTTATTGGCTGTTGAAAAGGAAGAGTTAGAACTTGATGATATGACAGCTTATGTATTAAAAGCAATTAGCCTAGATGGCGAAGATGTAATTTATGAAATAGTTGACGATGATGATGAGCTTCTACCAGTTAGTGAAAAACTAATGGATTTAGTAGAAGATATTGATATAGATATGTAAGTGCCAAATTTGACAAAATGTTATTAGCGATTTATAATTAAGTTATCTATATTTTACATTAATAGTGATTTTAAACTAATAAATAACTACTATTATACTATTGAAATATATATGCTTAATGAAAAGATATATAAAATGAAGTATATTAAAAAGTATGGGGGAATATACGTGTCTGTTAGCAGTGAAGATTTTAAAAGAATGTTAAAAGAAAAAGGATTTAAACTTACTACTCAGAGAAGAACTGTATTAGATGTACTTCAAAATAATGAAGGAGATCATTTAACAGCTGAGGAGATTTATGAGATAGTAAGGAAGAAGTGCCCTGAAATCGGACTAGCTACGGTATATAGGACTATACAACTCTTGCATGAGTTAAAATTAATAGATAAATTAAACTTAGACGATGGATTTATAAGGTATGAAATTGGCAAGTTTAATGATGATAATCACCATCACCATCACCATCATTTAATCTGTGAAAGTTGTGGTAAAGTAATTGAAGTAGAGGACGATTTAATGGAATCTATTGAAGAAGGCTTTGAAGCAAAATACGATTTTAAAGTTACTGACCACAAAGTAAAATTTTATGGTATTTGTAAAAACTGTAAATAATTATCAATGTACGGGATGATAAAATTTATTAAAGATATATTT
>NZ_BTPU01000060.1:0-87859 GCF_036985595.1 Vallitalea maricola
CGTATAATAAGTTTGTAGCCCAGTAAATTAGGTTACAGACTTATTATACGAGGAGAGTATGTAATGAAAATATCCGTATCAACACCTAGTCGTATATGTCTATTCGGAGAACACCAAGACTATCTTAACTTAGAGGTAATAGCATCTGCTATTAATCTAAGATTCAGGGCTGAGGGAACAAAAAGAGATGATCGTATTATTCATGTTCGCCTAAAAGGGGAAGGAATCAGTAGAGAAGAAGTAATTAATCTAGATGAAGAAATTGTTTACGAGAATAACAGGGACTACATAAAGAGTGCTATCAATGTACTTCGCAGAAATGGTTATAAAATTGAATCAGGATTTGACATTTTTATGGATTCTGATATTCCAATCGGAAAAGGAATGTGTTCATCTACAACAATGGTAGTAGTATTTATCAAGGTTTTACTAGAGTTGATTAATCATGAAGATAAGGATAATCCAGAAAAAATTGCTCTATTAGGATTTGAAGCGGAAGTCACAGAATTCAATGAGCCAGGTGGCCTTATGGACCAATATTCATCAGCTTATGGAGGTCTTCTACACTTAACTTTTGACAAGGATAAAACAGTGGTTGAACCCCTTGATACAGAAATTCCTGGTTGTTTTATACTTTTTGATTCTCTAGAAGATAAGCAGACTAC
This sequence comes from Vallitalea maricola, assembly GCF_036985595.1. Classification (NCBI taxonomy): domain Bacteria; kingdom Bacillati; phylum Bacillota; class Clostridia; order Lachnospirales; family Vallitaleaceae; genus Vallitalea; species Vallitalea maricola. The sequence continues at coordinate 666 of NZ_BTPU01000060.1, forward strand.
TAAGGTATTGGCTAGTGCTAAATATCCAGTTCTTGAAGCCCTAGATGAACTAAAACAATATGGTATAAACAGTATTAGAGATTTTGTTAATGACGAAAAAAATCTTGCTTATCTAGAAAAATTGTCACCAGCAAAATTAGTTAAGGTTAAGGCAAATATTGATAACTATAAAACTTTGAAAGAAGCTCAGGAGATGTTTGAAACAGGAGTTGATTCAGTAAAACTAGGGGAACTTCTTAAAAGACATCATGGTAATCTTAGGGACGGACTTGAAATATCAACACCTAAGATTGAAGAAATCCTTGAAACAGCTTATGAAAATGGAGCCCTTGGAGGTAAAATCAATGGTTCTGGCGGAGGTGGCTGTTGTTACGTATACGCTTATGAAAAAGATGCACAGAAAATATTGGATGAAGTATGTGCCAAAGGATATTGGGGTGTAATCCTCAAGCAAGATTCAGGTGTAAGAGTAGATAGTTAATCAATAATGACATAATACAAACGAAGGGATGATTAATATGAAAGCAATCGTATTAGGAGCAGGAAAAGGTACAAGGTTACAATCAGAAAAATATAATATGCCAAAAGTTCTCAGAAAAGCTCATGGCAAGCCATTGATTGAGTATGTTCTAGATGCTTTATCTTTTATAGAGGAAGAAGATACAACAATAGTTGTAGGTTATAAAAAAGAAATGGTTTATGAAGAGATTAAAGGGGATTATAAATTTGTAAGTCAAGATGAACAGTTAGGAACAGGTCACGCTGTTCTAGTTACAGAAGATACGTTTAAAGATTACGATGGACCTATTTTAGTTGCATATGGTGATATGCCCCTATACAAGAAAAGTACATATGAAAAAATGTTTGAAATACATGAAAAAGAGAATGCAACTTGTACTGTTTTGACAGCTGTCATTGATGACCCACCAGCTTATGGAAGAATTATTAGAGATGAAAATGGTCAGATGGAAGGCGTTGTTGAAGCAAAAGATTGTACTAAGGAACAGTTAGCTATAAAAGAGCTAAATGTTGGAGTATATGTTTTTGATAGTAAATTTTTATTTGAAAACCTGAAACTATTGAAGAATGATAATATCCAAAAAGAATATTACTTGACTGATATACCTAAGATGGTTATGGAAAAAGGTGAGAAACTAGTAACTCATACTATCTATAATACTAATGAAGTTTATGGAGTGAATACAGTAGAAGAATTAGAGTTCTGTGAGAAAGTTTTACAAGAAGAAGCTAATTAATATACAGTTTGGTACTGACGTTTAATGTTGACTAATTGACAAGGGAAGGAATGAGCTATATGATTAAATTTGGTACAGGTGGTTGGAGAGCTATAATCGGTGAAGATTTCATCAAGAGTAATTTACAACTTTTATCACAAGGTTTAGCTAATAGAATGATACAAGAAAATGCTAATGAATTTGTTATTGGTTATGATAGAAGATTCTTGTCTGAGAAAAGTGCACAGTGGATGGCAGAAGTTATGGCAGGAAACGGAATCAAAGTGTATTTTATTAATAAGATTGCTCCTACACCAATGATTATGTTCAGTGTTAAAGAAATGAATTTACGTTATGGAGCTGCCATTACAGCCAGCCATAACCCAGCTGATTATAATGGAATCAAGATATTCACTGAAGGTGGACGTGATGCTTCAGCTGAAATTACTAATGAAATTGAAGTTGAAATTGGCAAAATTGAATCGAAACATATAAAAGTAATGAATTTTGATAAAGCTGTTAACGAAGAAAAAGTTGTTATATATAATCCTTTCAATGATTATATAGATACAATAATTAACATGATTGATCTAAAAGCCATAAAAGATAAACAGTTGAAAATATTACTTGACCCAATGTACGGTGTATCCAAGACATCTCTACAAACAATACTTATGACTGCAAGATGTGAAGTTGAATTGATTCATGATAGACATGATACACTTTTTGGTGGTAGATTACCATCTCCAAGTGCTGAAACCTTAGGCAGACTTAAAAATGATGTAGTTGAAAAAGGTTTTGATCTAGGAATCGGTACAGATGGTGATGCTGACCGTTTAGGAATTATTGATGAAAAAGGTAATTTCATTCATCCTAATGAAATTATGGCGCTTCTTTACTACTACTTATTAAAATATAAAAAATGGACTGGTCCAGTTGTAAGAAACTTAGCTACTACACATCTACTTGATAAGATTGCAGAAGGCTTTGGAGAAGAATGCTATGAAGTTCCAGTTGGTTTCAAGCATATTAGTTCTAAGATGGAAGAAACTAATGCACTTATTGGTGGAGAGAGCAGCGGTGGATTAACTATCAGAGGTCATATTAAGGGAAAAGATGGTGTTTTTGCAGCTTCCTTATTAGTGGAAATGATAAGTGTTACTAATAAGCATCTTTCAAAGCTTCTTGATGAGATTCATGAGCAATTTGGCAAATTTGAAATGGCTGAGCATGGATTTGGATTTGATGTTGAAGAGAAAGAGAGATTATTGAAGATTCTATATACAGATAAAAAGATTCCAGAATTCAGCTTTGAAGTTGAAAGAGTAAGTTACATGGATGGAGTTAAAGTCTTCTTCAAAAATGGTGGTTGGATTATTGCTAGATTCTCAGGAACAGAGCCACTACTTCGTGTGTTTGCTGAAATGGATTGTATGGATAAAGCAGAAATTGTTTGTAAGGAAATGAAAGAGTTCTTAGGAATATAGATTATATATTTTATATTATAATAGGAACAATGTTACTAGAATGGAGGGAAATTAGATGAATATATTAGTTACTGGTGGAGCTGGATATATTGGCAGTCATACAGTAGTTCAGCTTTTAGAAGAGGGATATGGAGTAATAATTGTTGATAACTTTTCTAATAGTAAACCTGAGTCATTGAAAAGAGTGAAAGAGATTACAGGAAAAGATTTTAAATTCTATGAAGTGGATTTATTAGATAGAGAAGCTCTTGATAAAGTTTTTGCTGAAAATGAGATTGATGCAGTAATCCATTTTGCTGGTCTTAAAGCAGTAGGAGAATCTGTTTCAATTCCAATGAAGTATTATCATAATAATATTACTGGTACACTTGTGTTATGTGAATTAATGAAGAAACATAATGTGAAGAACATGGTATTTAGTTCATCGGCTACTGTATACGGTATGAATAATGTATCACCTTTAACAGAGGATTTACCTCTTAGTACTACTAATCCTTATGGAAGTACTAAGCTTATGATTGAACAGATTTTAAGAGATATCTATGTATCAGATAATACATGGAGTATTGCTTTACTTAGATATTTCAATCCTATTGGAGCACATATAAGTGGTAGGATTGGAGAAGACCCTAATGGTATACCTAATAATCTTATGCCATATATCACTCAGGTTGCAATTGGCAAACGTGAAGAATTAAGTGTATTCGGTAATGATTATGATACACATGATGGTACTGGTGTGAGAGACTATATTCATGTAGTTGATTTGGCAAGTGGACATCTAAAAGCTCTTAATAAGGTTATAGGTATGAAAGGTATAGAAGCTTATAATCTAGGTACGGGTACAGGCTATAGCGTTCTTGATGTTATTAACAATTTTGAAAAGGCAACTGATGTGAAGGTTCCATATAAGATTATTGAGAGAAGACCTGGAGATATAGGCACATGTTATGCTGATGCTTCAAAGGCTTATAAAGAGTTAGGTTGGAAAGCTGAAAAGAATCTTGAGGATATGTGCAGGGATTCTTGGCGTTGGCAGAGTAATAATCCTAATGGGTATGTTGAATCTTAATTAGATTATGCTATATAAAAAGAGGCTGCATCATTTTATATGAATACAGCCTCTTTAAAATATTTGTTAATAATCTAGACATCTATAATATCTTCTAATAGCAAGAGGATGTCTTCTTTTATGTTCAAGATGAACAGATATTCTTTGACATATAGCTCTCATGACAAATGGAGAAATCAGACCTCTATATTTTTCATCAATATTATCAAATGAGTAATCTTTTGTGTCAAAAACAGTAACGTTTGCACTGATTTTTTGAACAAAGTTATCCACACGATTCATTATCTGACGAGAGTTATCCTCGCCAACAAATAGGATTACACTTGTATCTCTATCTATGACTTCTAGAGTTCCATGGAAGAAATTAGAGCCAGATACGAATTTTGTACGCATCCATTGCATTTCTTCTAGGATACACATGGCATAACAATAAGCCCATCCTTCCAAGTTACCAGAACCTATAAAATATTGTATAGGGGCATCTTTGTATTTTTCAGCATAATCTTCACATTTTGCATCTGCATCCTTTTGTACTTGACAAAGGATAGCAGGAAGGTTTTGGATGTTATTGATAAAATCTTCATAATCATCAAATTCACCTTTATTATACATAAATCTAAGTGAAGCACTGAACCAAAAATAATATGGACCACTATTACCATTCACAACATAATCAACTTTCTTAGACAAAATTGATTCAGGATTTCCAATATATCCAATCACTTTTGCTCCCAGTGTATGTACATAATCTACAGCATCAACAATTTCTTTGGTATCTCCTGACTTTGATTCAATTATAACAATAGTATCTTTGTTAAGATGACAATTACCTAAAGCTACCAAATCAGCAGCATTCTCAACATGAAGATTTAGCGTGGAATGAGATTTTACAATACTTTCTGTTTGTTTTGCATAAGCGATAGTTCCACCAATACCAACAAAGAATAGATTACTATAACCTTCTTTACAGATATTATCGACTATGTTTTCTACGTTTTTAATGATATCCAAACCGCTTTGTTCTGTTTGTAAAAACTCTTTTTCTTTAAAATTAAACACTAAGATTACCTCCTTGTATGATAGTCAAAATTTATACTTGTATTGTAACATAGTATATTGTATCATAATGTTATAATACAATCAAGAAAAATTTATCAGCCAATTTTAACTATTTAGCATAAATTGATTAAATATGCTATAATTATAAGTTGATAAATAGCTTACTAATAAGGTTGACATTAGGTAAAAAACGTAATTTATCTAGAAGGAGATACAATGAAAAGAATTTATCAAGATTATCATATGCACAGCAGCATTTCTCCTGATTCAAATACACCTATGGAAGAGATGTGTCAGGCAGCTATAGACAAAGGATTTCGAGAAATAGCTATTACAGATCACTTTGAATTTTATTCTACAGGAATAATTGGAAACAGATTCAATGAAGCATATTTGGATGAATATTTTAAAATAATATATGAATGTAAAGAAAAATTTGACGGTAGATTAATAATTAAAAAAGGAATTGAATTAGGGCAGCAGCATTTACAATTAGAAATGTCTGATAGAATAGTACAATCATATAAATTTGATTTCGTACTTGGTTCAGTACATAAAATAAAGAATGTAGACCTTAGTCAGATTATGTATAATAATAGTATTATAGATATCTATTGCAAAAGATATTTGGAACAGGTTTATGAGCTTGTTGATAAAGGTGATTTTGACTCTCTTGCTCACTTGGATTTAATTAAGAGATATGCATCAAAAAGAAATGTTGAAGTTAATTTAATTAATTATAGAATTGAATTAGCTCAGATATTTGATCGTTTAATTGAAAGAAATAAAGGTCTGGAAATCAATACTTCAAGTTTACGTCAAGGATTAGACGAGCCCTTCCCATCAATACCAATACTTAAGATGTATAAGTCTATGGGTGGAGAGATAATAACCATAGGTTCAGATTCTCATAATCCATTTGATATTGGTAGAGATTTTGATAAAGTTATCAATATACTTGAAGAAATTGGATTTAGGAATATATATACTTTTGATAATAGAAAAAATCAGCGAATTGAGTTGTAATAAATTCGTTATAATATGTCCTTGTTTTTTTCATTGGATATGATATACTAAAAATGAAGAGGTTAAGAATAATTATATTAAAAAAGGATGAAAGCTATGAATAAAACACCACTTGATAAAAATTCGAGTGTGCCCTTATATCGACAATTGATTGAGTCTATCAAAGAGGATATTAATAGTAATATTCTGAATCCAGGAGATCAGATTCTTACTGAAATAGAGCTAAGTGAAAAATACGAAGTAAGCAGAATTACTGTAAGAAAGGCTATTGCTGAATTAGTAGAAGAAGGTTTTCTTGTTAAACAACAAGGAGTTGGAACTTTTGTTGCAGAGGTTAAACTCGTAAGGAATATGAATAAATTCATGGGATTCAGTATGTCCTGTGAAGTATTAGGAAAAATACCATCTGCTACATTATTATTCGCTGGGTTAATTAATGCAACAGATAGAGATAGACGAGAATTAAGTTTAGATGATAGTGTTACTAACGTATTGTCAATTAAGCGTATACGATATTGTGATGGTGAACCTGTTATGGTAGAGGATACACATTTTCCAACTGAGTATTCTTATCTTTTAACTAATAATCTAGAAGGTTCACTTTATGAACTATTGAATAAACATGATATTGTTCCATCTGTGGGAAAAACAGAATTAGATGTATGTTATGCAACTGATGAAGAAGCTGAATTATTGGATATAGAGAGTAATACGCCATTGTTGCTATTGAGATGTGCCTGTTATGATAAGACAGGTAATTCTATACATAATAGTAGACAAGTGGTTAATCCTAAAAAATTCAAAATGATAATATAGACTGATTTCCTTATGGTAATCAGTTTTTTTATCCTATGGGAAATCTTCTGCTTTATCTCTTATAATATTATTTAATAAACGTTATGATACATTTTAATACCAAAAATACATAATATTAATAAATTAAAATTTGATTATAGAAAAATCAGTAATAAAAAACATATATTTATATAATAATATAATTATATGTTTTTTATTATACAATTATATGTATGAAAAAGCGTAAATTAATTGACTGAATTATTTTGTTAAATTAATATAAAAATATTGGAAGATAATCTACATGAGGCGAAAATGTAAATAATGCACAAAAATAGAATGAAATAATGTATAAAATAAACAAAATATACAATGAAATAAAATTTTCCATTGCAATTGGTATTATAACGTAATATAATAAATGCAAGAAGATATAAAAACACTACTTGTGAAGGGGGCAGTGATTATGATTCGTGTTATTGGATTAGGAGATAATGTAGTTGATAAATATATAAATACTAAAATAATGTACCCTGGTGGTAATGCTTTGAATTTTGCTGTTTATGCAAATATACTTGGTATAGAAGCTTCTTATATAGGTGTTTTTGGTGATGATAACGCTGCAAAACATGTATATCAGACTTCAAAGTCACTAGGAATAAAGTTAGACCATTGTCGATTTTATAAAGGTGAAAATGGCTATTCAAAAGTTAAATTGGAAAAAGGTGATAGAGTATTTGTAGATTCTAATAAAGGCGGGGTATCTGCAAAATATCCGTTAACCTTAAGTGGGGTAGATTTATCTTATATAAGTGAATTTCATATGGTTCATACAAGCTGTTTTAGTTTTATTGAAAAAGAGCTGGCTATCCTAAGACAGTATTCAAAATTTATATCTATGGATTTTTCTAATCGTTACACTAACGAGTATCTAAAGGAATGTTGTAAGTACATTGATTGTGCAAGTATTTCATGTAGTAAAATGAAAGATGAAGATATTATAACATTAATGAAAGATATTATTTCATACGGATGTAAGCATATTGTTATTGCTACCAGAGGAGCAAGAGGGGCATTAGTATTAGTTGATGGGAAATTATATGAACAATCACCTTGTTTGATTGATGCAGTTGATACTATGGGTGCAGGAGATTCTTTCATAACAGCTTTCTTAACTGGGTATATTAATGATATGAAAGAGACAGTAGATTTTTCTGTAGAATCAGGGAATAAAGGATTAACAAAGGTAGAAGAGTATAAAGATGTAGTAATAAGAGCAAATCTATATAAAGCAGCAATATTTTCATCTAAAATTTGTAGTTGTAATGGTGCATTTGGTTTTGGTAAAAGTTATAAAGAATAGAATTGATTTAATTAGAACTAAAAGCTATTTCTCTTTTGTATCTATTTATAAGTACATATTGTTCAAAAGAGAAATTTAAATAAATTATATTTATTTTATTTTCTTAAGATGTAGCCAAAATACTTTATTATTACTATTATGGGAGGACAATAATATGAGAAAAAAATTAGGTAAAAGTTTGATTGGAGTACTATTGATTATAGTCATGATATCTATGACAGCTTGTAGTAAATCTAATGATAATGATGTAAAAGATGAGGAGGAAGTAAAAGAAAAAAAAGTCATTAAATTATTTCACAGATTTCCAGATGAACCTTTTAATACATTTATTGAAGAAACTGTAGCTCAGTATGAAGCTGACCATCCTGATATTGATATTGTTGTTTCAAGTGCACAAAATCAACCTTATAAAGAAAAGATTAAAGTTGTAGTTGGTAGTAATGAGTGTCCAGACGTATTTTTCAGCTGGTCTGGTGAATTTTCAGAACGTTTTTTAAGAGAAGGCTTAATAATGAATCTTACTGAAGCTTTTAATAATGATACAGAGTGGAAGAGTTCTCTTCTGGAATCACAAGTAAATGAATACCGCAGTGGTGATGTTTTATATGGAATACCTTTTAGACTAGATGCTAAGATGATGTTCTATAATATTGATATTTTTAATGAGAATAATCTAGAAGTACCTAAGACTTGGGAGGAATTTATAGAAGTATGTGAAGCGTTAAAAGCTAAAGATATTACACCTATAGCATATGGGAATCAAGATCAATGGCCTTCATCCCACTATATAGGAAGTATCAATCAAATGCTAGTTGACAATGATACCAGATTAAAGGATTTAGACCCAGCCACAGGAGAATTTGTTGATCCTAATTACGTAAAATCACTAGAATATTATCAACAACTAATACCATATTTTAATGATTCGGTTAATGGTTTACCACATGATATGGCTCGTAATAATTTTGCACAGGGTAGAGCAGCTATGTTTTTTGCAGAATTAGTTGAAATACCATATTTGGGAGAAGAAAATGCAGACCTTAATTATGGAATGTTCGGTTTTCCACTTATTGAAGGAGAGGGTGATCCTACACTATTAACTGGTTCACCAGAAGGGTTTGTAATTTCTTCTAAAACAAAATATCCAGAAGAAAGTATAGAATTCCTAAAATACTTTACAGGACCAGAAGTGGGTACAAAAGAAGTTCAACAAGTAGGCTGGTTTAATGCAGGAGTTGGAATTGTTGAAGGACTTGATGACCAAAAATTACTTGAAGCCTATGATGTTATAAAAAATGCAAAAACTATGTCTGGATGGTTTGATGCTTCATTATATTCTACTATTGCAAATGAATATTTAACAGCGGTTTCTGCTTTAACTAATGGAGATATGACACCAGAAGAAGTTATGGAAAAAATACAAAAAGTTGCAAAAGAAGTTAAGGAAACATCTCAGTCAGAAGTTAAAGAATAAAATTATAAGATGTAAGGTGCTCTAGTTCTTATATAGATGCACCTTTCTAATACAGAAAGGTGGTGGACATAATAATGAAAAGGAAAAAAATGGTTCCTTACTATTATATTATACCAGGATTATTGATGGTTTTATTCTTTGTTTATGTACCAGTAATATCTAACTTTGTCTACAGCTTTTTCCATTTATCTTCGTATTCTTCAGGAAAAGTATTTGCAGGATTTGATAATTATATAAAACTTTTTACAAGTGATATTTTTCCTATAATGATTAAAAACAATACAATGTATGCAGTTATTTCATTAATTGTTCAAGTGGGATTTGGTACGATTATTGCGTTATTATTGGAAAGTAAACTTGCTGGAAGACTACGAAATGTATATCGAAATATATATTTTCTACCGGCATTAATATCTTTAACAGCAGTTGGTTTGTTATTTACATTTGTTTATTCACCACAAGTTGGACTACTTAATTCAGCACTTAGAGCAATTGGACTAGATAACCTTACACAATCATGGCTAGGAACTTCTAAAACAGCAATTTATTGTATAATTGCAATGAGTCAGTGGCAGTTCACGGGTTATATCGCTTTACTCATGGTTGTAGCTATACAGAATATACCAAAAGATTATCTAGAGGCAGCAGCTATTGATGGTGCTGGTCCAATAAAAAGAGCAATCAATATTATGATTCCTCTTGTAAAAGAACAATTATTGGTATGTTCCATTATAACCATTATAGGTGCGTTCAAACTTTTCACAGAGGTATATTCAACCACTAGTGGAGGTCCTGGCAATAGTTCACAGGTATTAGGAGTTTTCTTGTATCAAAATGCATTTTTACATGACAAAATGGGTTTAGCAGCTGCAACAGGAGTGCTAATTTTTATAATAACTGTTACTATTTCTGTCATACAAATAGTTGTTACTAAATCAGGTAAAGTATAGGAGGGTAGCCATGTTAACCAGCGAAGTAATACAGGGAAAGAAAACACAAAAAAATAACATATTAAAAGTTGTGTTAAATATATTCTTTATTATCCTAGTAATAAGTATATTCCTGCCTATAATATGGTTACTAATTAACTCATTAAAAAGTAATAATGAACTATTCAATAATTCATTAGCTTTACCTAGTAAATGGCTATTTAGTAACTACGCAGAAGCATGGGGAAAAGGATTATTTGCTTATTTTAAAAACTCTGTTATAGTAAGTTCGATTTCTTTATTATTAATTATTATCATTAGTGCATCATTAGCTTATGGTCTTACTAGATTTAATGTAAAAGGAGGAAATATTATTTTCTTCATAGTTCTTGGAGGTATGGCACTCTCAGAACAAGTTGCATTAGTTCCTCTTTATAAAATGCTGCAAACACTAAATCTATATAATACCTACTTTGCAGTTATTCTGCCTTATATAGCCTTTAGAATACCTTTTACGGTATTTTTAATGAGAGCGTATTTTCTATCGATTCCAAAAGAACTTGAGGAAGCAGCTTATATAGACGGTTATAATAGTTTTCAGATTTTTTATAAAATAATTGTACCTATTAGCAAACCAATATTTGCTTCTTGTGCAATTGTTAATTTGAATTTTGTTTGGAATGAATTTTTATTTGCCAATGTTTTTCTTGAAAGTAAAGAGATTATGACTATACCTATAGGATTAATGACTTTCCAAGGAGATATGAAAGCGAATTATACTGTAATGTTAGCTGGAATTGTTATTGCATCCATTCCAATGATAATGATTTTCCTATTAATGCAAAAGCAATTTATTAGAGGTCTAACCGCAGGTTCTGTTAAAGGTTAGAGGAATACAATTCATTATTTTATGTTTAAATGCATAAAATGATGCTTAAAATAAAGAATGTTTTAACGTTAAACATAACGTTATATAATGTTATATATTAATTATATACATTTATTAAATATAAATTTATAAAATAAAATAAAAAAAGGAGTAATGAAAATGAAAAGAGAACATATTGAGCAAATTAACGCAGCAGTTGAAGCAGTAAAAGCAAAGAAAAAGATTAATCACTTTTATTTTGTAGCTTGTGGAGGATCAATGGCATTAATGATGCCAGCACAATACGTCATGGACTGTGAATGTGAAATACCAGCTACAGTATATACAGCTAATGAATTTATACATCGTATGCCTAAAGCATTAGGAAAGGATTCTGTTGTTATATCCTGTTCAATGCAAGGAAAGACTCCAGAGACAGTGGAAGCTACAAGGTTAGCTAGAGAAAAAGGAGCTTTAACTATTTCAATGTCACATAATGTAGGTTCGCCACTTTGGGAAACAACACAATACCCAATTCATTATGATTGGTTAGAAGAAACAGATATGAGTAACCATAATCATACAATTTTACATTCTTTAGTATTTAATATTCTTAATACTATACAACCTAATGAAAAATATGAAAGAGCTTGTAAATCTATCGAAAAAATGGATGCCATTTTCAAAGCTAATATAGAAAAATATGCTTCAAAAGCATTAGAATTTGGTGAAAATTATAAAAGAGAAGAAATTATTTATACAATGGCTAGTGGAGGTAGTTATGGTCCTGCATACTCATTTGCAATATGTTTATTAATGGAAATGCAATGGGTTAACTCTAATTGTATACATTCAGGAGAATACTTCCATGGACCATTTGAAATTACTGATTATGATGTACCATTTATCATAGTAAAAGGTATTGATCAAACAAGATATCTTGACGAAAGAGCACATAAATTCTGTGAAAAATTCTCAGATAAGATTACATTAATTGATGCAGCAGATTTTGATATGAAAGATATGGATGAAGATCTTAAAGGTTATTTTGCATCATTAGTTGTAGGGGTTGTTCTACGTGGATATGCAGATGCTCTTGCTGATTTTAGAGGGCATCCATTAACTGTTAGAAGATATATGTGGAGAATGGAATATTAATTATACGTAACACGTCACGATGTTTTATAGAAAAGTGACTAGTCTAAAGTAGAACAAGCTGATATCGTAATATAATTATTGCGGTGTCAGTTTTTCTCTATCTGTTATTAAATTCCTTTATGACATAGGAGGAAAGATCATGGGTGTTCGGCTTAGTAAAGATAAATTAACCAGCTATTTTTTTACAATCATAAGTTGCTTTTTTTTTGCGTTAGCAATTAATCTTTTTATTAAACCTAATCATATTGTTGGTGGAGGAGTAACGGGTGTCGCTCTAGTAATTAATAGATATATACCTTGGGGCATTGGCTTAATTGCTTATTTATTAAATATACCTATTATGATTATGTCTTTTAGGATAAAAGGCGTGTCTTATACTATAAAATGTTTAATTGTAACAACCTTATTAAATTTCTTAATTGATGCATTAGCTTTTTTACCAGCTATGACAAATAACCCTCTAATCGGTGCAGGTTATGGAGGTGTTTTCTTTGGCATATCAATTGGGTTAAACTATAGATATAATGTATCAAGCGGAGGTACAGAACTTCTAGGACAACTCATTATTACCAAGTTTAAGCATATAACCATTGGGAAAATATTAATTATTATCGATGGATGCATCGTGCTTATTGGTAGTTTAATATTAAATAATCCTGAAAATGTTCTTCTAGCGTTAATGATGATTTTTGTTGGTGGCAAGGTAAGTGACTTAGTTGTTAATGGCTTTGATTATGTTAGAATGTGTTATATTATCACAGCTCATGAAGATGAAGTTGCTTCTGAGTTAATGCGACAATCTAATAGGGGTATAACGAAATTAAATGGAGTTGGAATGTATAGTAAAAAAGATTATGGTGTACTAATGACTGCGGTTTCAAAACAGCAGTTTACACGTGTAAAAGAAAGTGTTCTAAGAGTTGATAGAAATGCCTTTGTTATAATAGTTAATACAAGTGAGGTAATAGGTAAGGGATTTAAATAGAATAAGGTTTCTTTTAACCATAAAATTTTCAGTAGAATATACAACTCTGCTTAGCTTCCATTACAGTTAAACAGAGTTGGTTTTATAATTTATAGTGATTAAGTTTATTATAATTAAGCTAATATTTTCATTAAGAGATTTGGGATTAATAGTGCTATAGCCATTCCATAGAGCAGGTCAAGCCATACAACTGATCCTAAAGCACCTATGTATATTAAAACTACTATTGGAAAACATAAAATCTTAGTCAGCCAATTAGTGTCTTTACTTTTAATTAGTTCCCATATATTATTAGCATCTCCCCTGCTTGGGAATGCATGCATAGCTATAGAAATTCCTAACCAAATGAGGAAAAAATCTAGTAAATCACCGGAATTGAATCTCAGAACGGGTATTGCTGCTGACATAGCTATTAGGGCAGCTAATATTGTATTTATAATAAATGGTCCAACACTGATTAATACGTGTTGATAAACTTTTTTTGGTTCTTCATGTACAACATAACCACACGGATTAGCAAATCTGAAATAACAAACATCAAAAACAGCAACTCTTGAAATTCTACAGAAGAATTGATGTGCCATTTCATGTACTATTACTCCAGGAAAAGTAGCTAGTGATATTATTTGACCGGGTATTAACATGTTTTTAATTCCTTTCTTCTATTCTTGTGATTCTTAATCTAAGCTTTCTATAAATTCCTTATCTATAGGACTAATGTCATCATGTTCTTTAATAATATTTAAGATTTCATTTCTCTCCTCTATCATATCATTATAATGATATGTTTCTGCTAAAGTCTCCATTATAGAAAGATTGTCTGAATCAAGTTTATAAGCTTTTTCAATATATTCAAGTGCTTTTTTGTCATTTAATCTTTTTAATTCTATTCTTGCTAATGCAGCATATGCTCCTGCTGATTCTACGTTCATATCAAGAATATGATTACAGTGAGATATTGCAGAATCATAGTTTTCTAGTTCTCTCTCAATTGCTGCCATACATATTAGGGCATATTGGTTGTTTGGATGTTGTCTCAACATTATTTCCATGTAATATTTTGCTTGTTCATAGTTACCTTGAGTACAGTAGAGGTCAGATAACATATAAGCAGTCATATTATTATTAGGGTGTACATTAATATATTCAGTTAATTTTTGTATTTTTATATCATCTGTATCAGTTTCGATTATATCTATAAGATTACTAAGTTCACCATCTAGCACATAGATATCTTGCAGATCAAGACTTATATCATCTATTTGATCATATAGTTTTTCATTATCAATTGTAGTACCTTCTAGAGCTATTAATAGGTCAATAACGTCAGCATAATTACCATTGTAATATTGAGCTATAATTATTTTGGATTTTATATTTCCTGAGTTATTATACTGTTCATTTGCCTTTTTATATTCCTCTAAAGCTGTAGAATATTTCTTTTGTTCTTCTGCCTGTTTACCTCTTTCATAAGCTATTGCACCTTTCATTGTTGTTGGAAATCTCATCAATGAATAAATGACTAATCCTATAACAATCAAAAATACGAACTTGATTGATGGAGGAATAGGTCTTTTGGAAAGCTTGTCTCGACAATCTTTACATAAATTGAATTTGTAGCCTTCTTCAACAATAGAACTTCCACAGTTTTCACAACCATAATGATAGGTCTGGTCATAAAAATTGCCATAGTTATATTCGTTGTTCATGTTCTCCTCTGACATAAAAGTCTCCTCTCCTGTATATTTCCTCGTATAGCTATACTAAATATTGTTCTGCTATATAAATGAAAACTTAACCAAGATTATATTGTCATTTGATAATATGAGTTAATTTATCGCATATCAAAACAATGCCAGTAAATGTATCGGCATAATTATTATTAAAATTAGTATTAATTCTAATAAAATATTGTAATTATAGATTGTATTCAAAATTACCATCTTTAAAATATATAACAGTAGAATTACAGCATATCTATCCAAAAAAGATTGTAAAAGGTATATTTAACAAGGTAAACCTGACAAGTATCTATGGGTTTGTATTATATCACCAATTTATTTCCCAGTGATCATGTATCCTCTTCTGTTTTTATTGATTAAACAAATTATCATATTCTTTCTTACTTACTTTTACAACCCCTACCAAATCATTAGCTTCATTACGAATAGCCTTAGTATTGACTAACCCATTAGGATGGGTAAATAGAAAATAGCTGTTATCATCTTTTTTATCATAGAAACTTTTAACTGTTTTACCATCATAATAAAACATATCTTTATCTTTTTCATATATCAAACCATATTTTTCATATATTGAATATTTATTTGCTACTTTATCAGTTCGCTTGTTATCTTTATTTTCTTCAGCAATATTGGTGGAGATAGATTTATCTTCTTGTTTAGGTACAGGGATTTGATTGCTTTCGGTTGATCCCAATATTTTATCTGCTTCATCTTTACTCACTAAGGTAATACCTATCAACTCATTGTTTTTATTACGAAGAGCCTTGAGATTCAATTCACCACTGGGACGAATTATAAAGTAATATTTTTTTTCATCACTAAGTTTGTCAAAAAAGCATTTAACTGTTTTATTGTTATAATAAAATTTATCTTCATCTTCATTATAGGTCAAACCAAATTTCTCATATATAGCAGAATCTTGTTTGATTTTCCCTATACGTTTATCTTCAAATTCATTTCGTTCAGGTGATTTTACTTCAATTTGTTCAGTGATAATATTATTTTTTTCTTTAACTTGCTCTTTAGCATTAGAATTACTAGTAGCTAAAACTTCTCCTGTAGTTATAGTAGCTATAATAATAAAACCTAATATAAGAAAGCCTAATTTTTTCTTCGTACCATTCATGATAGAAATAATCCTCTTCTTCATACTACTTTTTCCTCCATAAAAATTAGTTGATAATGCAGTTTGATACCTTGTTTGTCTTCTGCTTGCATTAATAATTGTCTCAGCATATAGCTTTTTACCTTTTATATCCAAATATTTTGTTACCCTTTCATCACATGAGATCTCACATTGTCTATTGGTTATTTTCGCAATAAAATATACCATCGGATTAAACCAGTGAATACCTATAACCATTAACATTATTGCTTTGAATAATATATCTTTTTGTTTGTAGTGAATCAACTCATGTCTTAATACCAGGGATATTTCACTATAGGACATCTTGTTTTCGGGTAACAATATTAATGGTTTATAAAATCTAACAAGCATTGGAGTTGAGATACATGGGCATATTTTAATGTTGACCCTATGATTAATATTCATATTTGCCTTTAATTCTTCTAATAAGTCTAAGATTGAAATTGATTCAACTTCCTCATTCCACCTGTTTATCATTTTCATAAAATGAATATGTCGCAATATATAATAAGTCATACAAACAGCACAACCAGCCAGCCAAATGATAAATGCAACTTGAAACCAATGTATTTGGGGGGAATTCATAGATATAGAACTGGTATCTTCAACTATTGTACTAGTTGTAAATTCTATATCAGGGTTAACAATTGGTGTATTGATATAACTAGCTGTTGGTGGGTTAATTTCAATCAATGGATTACTGAATTGTGGTCTAAAGGGAATCAAAAGTCCGAAAATTATAATCAACCATCCAAAATAAATAGATCTAGCAGAGTATTTTTTTGATAGTAAAGGCTCTAAAACCATATATAACAATGCAATGGCTGACATGGTTATAGAACTTGTTATTAGAGCTGTCATAAAATATTCCAAATCATTCCCCCCAGTCTTTTAGCAAAGCTGACAATTCCTCTATATCTTTATCTTTTAGTTTTTTATCATTATATAATGTATTCACTAGGCTTATTATTGAGTTCTCATGAAATCTTTCTATAAAATTTTCTGTCTCGAATTTTAGATAATCTTCTTTTGTGACTAATGGCAGATAGGTTCGTTCCTTACCTTTTTTCTCTGTACTTAGGAATTCTCGTTTTACAAGTCTATTTAACATAGAAATCAGTGTTTGAACTTTCCATTTCTTTTTCTCGCCTAATCTCTCCATAAGTATGTTGGTAGTTATAGGTGGTGTAGTTTTCCAAATCTCATTCATTATTACAAATTCCGCATCTGGTAATTTTTTTTTACTGTTCAAGATATCATCTCCTTTTTAAGGCAAGAACATATAATAGATGTGTTCTTTGAATCATATTATACATTTGTCTAAAATGGATGTCAATAGATTTAAATAAATTTCTTAGACATTTGACTAAAACCCATATTGATTATATATGTCAAGTATTATAAACACTATATTTTAGATGGTTAAAAACTTCCTGAATAATTTTCCTTATTAAAACACCTACTAATAATAAAATAATAAAAATAACATTAATAAGGAGTTAAACATGCTTAAATGGATTATATCATCAACTTTTATAATTGTAGCCCTTAAAACATATAATATAATCTGTAAAATACCATCAACATGGTTATTTCACCATTATAACGAGAGGGTAGATTACTTTAGAAGATTAAATAAAAAACTAAAACCAGGGGGTATTGTGTTCATAGGAGATTCACTAACTGAACATTTCATGGTATCAGAATTCTATCCAGAACACTATGTAATTAATAGAGGAATATCTGGTGATACTACTTATGGCGTTCTATGCAGATTAAAGGAGAGTGCCTTTGACTTACAACCTAAAAAGGTCTTCTTGCTTATAGGAATAAATGATATAGGTAATGAAAAAGAATCTAGATATATAATAAATAATACTAAGGTGATTATAAAAAAATTAAAAAACAGATTACCAAAAACTAAGATTTATGTTCAATCAATATATCCAGTCTACAAAGATGTTAATAATAGAATCAAGAAGAGGATTGTAGGAAACAGAGATAACAAGCAGATACAGATAATAAATAGACAATTATATAGAGTATCAAAAAGATATAATTGTACTTATATAGATATGAATAAAAAATTAAGAGATAAACGTGGTCAGCTAAAATATGAATATACAACAGAAGGTTTACATTTATCCCCATGCGGATATGAAAGAGTTGCTAGAGAACTAGAAAAGTATCTTTAATAAAAATCAAACAAATCTATGAATTAGAAAGTGATTATATGGCAGCAAATAGAAGATGGTATAGATTAGATAATACCGGGAAAATATATCCTTCCATTACATCAACAAGAGTATCAACAGTATTCAGGGTATCAGCAACACTAAAGGGAAAAGTTGATCCTGTATTATTACAGAATGCATTAGACAACATAATAGAACGTTTCCCATATTTCAAAGTAAACCTGAAAAAAGGTCTTTTCTGGTACTACTTTGAATATGCATATCATAATCCTAAGGTTAAAAAAGAAGTTTTTTATCCTTGTATGTTCATGTTCTTCAAAAAGAAAAAGACATTCCCTTTTAGAGTATTGTACTATAACAGGAAAATAAGCTGTGAATTCTCCCATAGCATTACAGATGGAACAGGAGCTATAGCATTTCTTAAGACTTTATTGGTAGAATATTTTAAATTGAAAGGTATCAAATCAACCATATCAAAAGATATCTTGGATATAAAATCTTCAGTAAAACAAGAAGAATATGAAGACTCTGCTCACAAATATTATAAGAAGGATATACCACCTCCAGATTTACCTAAGAAGGCTATGCATTTTCCCTTTAAACTAAATAAAAAAGGGGAGTATTACATTATAACGGGAATATTAGATGTATCACAATTAAAAGAGCAGTCTAGAATATATGGTTGTTCAATAACCGAACTACTATTAGCATTATATTTTGAAACAATTCAGGATTTTGTTTATTCCCAGGATAAAAGGAAAAGAAAAAGATTGAAAAAAAGAGTAGTAATCAATCTGCCAGTCAATCTAAGAAGAATATTTCCTTCTAGTACCATGAGAAATTTTTTTATTAGTATAACACCTTCCATTGACTTAAGATTAGGGAAATATAATAGAGAAGAGCTGATAAAACAAGTTAAGAACTATCTTGAATTGAATTTGAATGAAAAATATCTAAGTATGTACATTAGTAGAAATGTGAATAATGAAAAGAATAAATTGATAAGGATAATTCCCCTGTTCATAAAAAATCTGATAATGCCAGTAATCTATCAGAGGTTTGGAGAAAGCGGATATACAAGTAGTATATCCAATCTAGGGCTTATAGTAATGCCTAGTGAAATAGAGGGATTAATAGAAAGATTTGAATTCTATCCACCTCCAAGCAAAGGTAACATAGTAAAGGTCGGGGTGGCTTCATATAAAGAGAATATCTATATATCATTTGGAAGATTAACAAAAAATACTGAAATAGAAAAAAGCTTTTTCAGGAAAATAAGAAAGATGAATATTTACGTGAAGGTTGAAACAAATTTGAGGTGATTTTATGCCCTATTGTGCAAAATGTGGTGTGGAAGTTGATAATAATATAAAAAAATGTCCTCTATGTGATTTCCCAATACCAGATGTGGGACAAGAAATAGATGAACAATCAATTAATGTATTTCCAGAAGCAGAAAATATATATAAGGATAGAGTAAGTATTGTTAAGAACAAAGTCTTTTTTATATTTGAGATAATATTAATTTTTGCCATACCAATACTGATAAGCATAAGAGTTTTCTATCCGTCAATAACATTAAAAATAAATTATATAATCAACTGTATAATAGCATCTGTTTTCTATCTTTTTTTCCTATTTGGGTATCTAAGGATTTATTATAATATATTAGGTATTGGTTTGATATCTATTGTTTTAACATATAAATTAGACAGTATAGATAATAATATTTCCTGGTTCTATAGTTATGCTATATTAATAATATTATTAGTTATGGCTATTTTATATATATGTGTTTTCTTATATAAAAGAAGTAAAAAAGAAAACAAAGCTATATATATTTTGAATTATATATTTGAGGGTATAGGCTTATTATGTTTAGGTATTGATTCAATTATATCATATAGGATTAATAATATGATAAAACCAAGCTGGTCAATAATTGTACTTATCAGTTCAGTAGCTATAAGTCTTTTGATTCTAGGATTATATCATGGTTTACCTGATAGAGTCAGAAATAAAATTAGGAGAAAGCTACATGTATAAAAAAGAACAAACACATTCCTTTCTATTGCATCTCCAGTGATTTCTATATAATGTTTATTGTATAATCAATGATGTTATCAATACAATATTAAAAATTCTTGAATTGGTATATTTCTTAGGTATTTATGTGTTATTCTTATATACTAATAGATATTAACAATAAAATCTAATTTTTGTTATAAAAGTTATGCTATTTGTATAATTTTTATCCATTGTATGATTTGTGTGGAATTACTATAATGTGAACTATAAACAAATATAAAATATAAAAGAGGAAGGAAGTTTAATTATGAAAAGAAAAATTTCTTTATTCGTTGCACTAATTATGGTTGTAGCAATGTTTGCAGGTTGTGGTTCAAAAACTAAACCAACTACAGATGATAATCAAAAAAGTACTACAGCAGATACATCAAAATCATCTGAAGAAAAAAACAATGAGCAAGAACCAGAAATAAAAGAACAAACTCTAAAAGTTTCTGTTTTCCAAGGTGGGTTTGGACGTGAATATTGGGATGAAGTAGCAAAAGCATTCGAAGCGCAAAATGAAGGTGTTACAGTAGAAGTTACAGCTGATCCTAATATAGGTGAAAGAATTAGAAATGACATTTTATCAAATGATTCACCAGACTTTATATACTTATCATCAAGAGATAAATCAGGTACAACACAATCTCTTATAAAAGATAAAGGAATCGCTGATATTAGTGATGTAATGAATAAATTAGAAGACAAAATGATTGATGGAGTGCTAGATAACTCACTTCTAAGTCCTTATGGTGATGGAAAAACATATCTTGCACCATTCAATTTCTCATCACTTGGATTATGGTACAATGAAAATTATTTCAAGACAAATGATATTACAGCACCAGTAACATGGGATGATTTCTTTGAACTTCAAAATAAAATAACAGACAGAGCACTTATTACATATGCAGGTATCTATCCAGGATATCTTGAATCATTAGTATTCCCTGCAATTGCTTCAGGTGCAGGAAAAGATACATTTGATAAGCTTGTAAAATATGATGTAGCAACTTTAGACTCAGATGAATTCAAAGCAATCATGGAAAAATTTGAGAAAATAGCATCAACTAAAGCGATCATGAATGGTACAGCAGGTATCAACCATACAACATCACAAGCAGAATTCCTTATGGGTAAAGCAGCTATGATTCCTAATGGTTCATGGATTGCTAATGAAATGAAAGATGCACCAAGAGAAGATGGATTCACATGGGGATTTGCAGCAGCACCAGTATTAAAAGCAGATAATGACAAGTATGTAGTTGCATCAATGGATGAAATGTATATACCAAGTGCATCCAAGAACAAAGAATTAGCTAAGAAATTCTTAGAATTCCTTTATTCAGACGAAGCAATAAAAATTCAAGCTGAAAAAGCACAATCAGTTCCACCATTAAAAGGTGTAGCAGATGTAATCAAACCTTTTGTTGATGAAGCAACAGGAGCATCATATACATTATTTGATGAAGGATACAAACCATTAATCAGTAACTTTGCAGCTGTAGATAATATGACTCTTGTTCCTAGAAAAGAATTCTTTGGTACAGTAGGTCAAGTTATAACAGGAACAAAGACTAAAGAAGAAGCTATTGATTATCTAAAACCAATTTTTGAAGAAGCAGCTAAAAATATAGTTAAATAGTAATTATATGAATTATTAACTTTGCACATGGGGCTGTCGGATAATACATTTTTAGGATGGCTATCTTCCTTAATCATTAAAAATGTATTATTAGACAGCCCTTGTTCAAATTTTTTACTCGAACATAAATAGTAAAGGAGGTAACCAAATGTCTACAGTAAAAAAAGGAATATTTAAAAAAAGCAAGATTAGTTCTAGTAAAGGTTTCTTTCTTGCAGTTTGTGTTGCCCCTGCATTTGTTTTGTACTTAATATTAGGTGTTTATCCAGCTATCAAAGTATTTATTAATTCACTTTACAAATGGAGTGGATTATCACCTACAAAAACATTTATAGGGCTTGATAATTTTAAGACATTATTACATGATCAGAAATTTGCACTAGCTTTTAAGAACACTGTGTTTTTAATGATTGTAACAACAATAGTAACTATGGTAATCGCACTGTTCTTTGCTTCAACATTATCGCGCAGTAAATTCAAAGAAAAAAATCTATACAGAGTATTATTCTTCTTCCCTAACGTATTATCAATCGTAGTTATTGGGATATTATTTACATATATATACGAACCAAACAGAGGACTACTTAATGCAGCACTTAATCTTATAGGATTAAATGGGAAAACCTGGCTTGGGGATTCAAAAACCGTATTGTGGGCTATTTCAGGAGCAATGATATGGCAGGCTGTAGGATATTACATGGTAATGTATATGGCTGGTATGGATTCTATATCACCTTCATTCTACGAAGTAGCCGATCTAGAGGGAGCATCAAAATTCAAACAATTCTTCTTAATCACAATACCAATGCTTTGGGAAATAATCAGAGTAACAATAGTATTTTTTATAATATCTTCACTTAATATGAGTTTTCTTTTCGTTACGGTCATGACAGGAGGAGCACCTAACGGTGGATCAGAGGTTTTACTGTCATATATGTATAGTCAAGCATTCACCAACTCTAACTTTGGATATGCAATGGCTGTTGCTGTAGTAGTATTTTTATTTGCATTCACTTTAGCTGTTATTAGTAGAAAACTGACTGAAAAAGAAAACGATAATTATTGATGGAGGTGAAATAAATGAAAAGTAAAAGTAAAGATAATAAGAAAATAAATGTTGGTAATGTAGTCACCAGATTAATATTAATTATTGCATCAATACTAGTGGTATATCCTATATTCTGGGCTTTCGCAACGTCTTTCAAGACTAATAGAGAATTCTTGACCAGTCCTTGGAAGTTACCATCAGGTTTACATTGGGAGAACTATACTAATGCATTAGTAAAAGGGCATATGGGTTCATATTTCATGAATTCCATCGGTATTACAATCATTGCAATAGTAGTCTTACTTGCATTGGCTGTTCCAGCGGCATATGCACTTTCTAGATTTGATTTCAAATTCAATAAATTGATTAGTCTAGTATTCATGGGAGGACTTTTTGTTTCAGGATCTTATACAGTTGTTCCATTATTTACTCTAATGAATAAAATGCATTTATTGAACAATAGGCTAATGCTTGCAATTCTATATTCAGTTACTACGTTACCATTTAATATATATCTATTAAGCGGATTCTTCAAAGGTATATCCAAGGAATATGAAGCGGCGGCTTCCATTGATGGATGTGGATATTTTAGAACTCTTTATAGCGTAATAGTTCCTATGGCAAAACCTGGTATGGTAACAGTACTCATGTTTGCATTTATGAGTTATTGGAATGAATATATTCTAGCCTTTACTATGATAAGAGATGATACTAAAAAGACTCTTTCAGTTGGTCTTAAGAATCTCATGGAAGTCCAGAAATATGCTACTGATTGGGGTGCCATGTTTGCAGGGCTGGTTTTAGTAATGCTGCCAACAATGATATTCTATATGGCTGTTCAGAAAAAACTTACTGGAGGATTATCTTTAGGAGGATTGAAGGGATAGGATAATATTCGACATTATAAAACAATTAAATGGATAAAGTACAATTTTACTACAAAAGCTTCTTGATGTTTTTTTTATAATAAGGTAGTATAAATTATGATATCTAAGGATGTGGTTAGATGAAAAAAAGGATACTACCTAGTCTGAAATTACAATTTACAGTATTAGTATTAAGCATTATCATTGTATTCATATTTCTTAATATAATAACTGGTAAATTAATTAGTAAGCTATTATTTGAAAAAAATCTTCAATATAGTAGAACCATATCACAGAAATTAGTACGTGAACTAGAATATACTAATAAGAGGATGGTAGCTGCATCAAGTACATTACAATATGAAAGTATTTTACAGAAATATTTTAAGGAAGAATTGGATTTTGATACAATAACTAAAGTAGAAAAAAGTATTTCGGTGTTAAAGCTATATTATGATGATATTTTTGATATTGCTCTTATAGATGATGAATACATAAATAGTATTTACTTGGAGAGAGATACCCTTGATGAAATAGTTAAGAGGGCTGAGGATGATAGAAGACTTAAATGTGTAGGTTTATATGAACAAAATTATATGGATAAAAATATAACAACCATAGCATTTGACAATAAAGTGTTTGGTATGGATATGGGAGATACATATGGAGAGTATTTTGGCGATATAATTATATCTATTGATGTAGACACAATACTAAAAAACTTTGAAGCTAGAACAGTTCAAGGAATCAGTTTTGTGATTCTTGATAAGTATAATAAGTTCTATCCCATAAACTGTACAAAAGAAGTTGGTAATAATATTATTAATAAAATTGATGGAAACACTACAAAAACAGATATGTTCACTGATGATAAAAGTATCATAATAGTGGAAGAAATAAAAGATATGGATTTGTTTATCGTAAGTAATATAGACAAGAAATATACTAAAAAGGATGTTGGATATATTCAATCCATAATATCAATCATCTGTATAATATTTATAATCATAGTATGTTTTGCATTTATGGTCATATATAAGAATACAGTTAAGCCTATTCATAGTATAGGTGATTATCTTAAAACAATAATAGCTGGAAATTATAAGAAATTGAAAGAAAAAGTAATTGTAAATGGTAATAAAGAGATAGTTGAACTTGCTGATGACCTTAATGATATGATTGACGAGATAAATACTCTGACACATAAATTAGTCAATACAAGCAATAATCTATATCAAGCTGAGATTGAGAAAAAGAGGGCAGAGATATCCTATCTGCGAAGTCAGATCAATCCTCATTTTCTATACAATACACTTGAAACTATGAAAGGTATTGCTATGTCTAATAACATTGTTGAAATATCAACCATGGCTCAATGTCTAGGGGATATATTCAGATATAGTATAAAAGGGTCAAGTGAAGTAACTTTAGAAGAAGAAGTCAAGATGATAAAGGCTTATATTGATATTCAAATGTTCAAGTTTGGTAATAAAGGAACAGTTTTCTATAATATCAATAATGAAACTCTTAATATCATAATACCTAAGATGATTATGCAGCCCATTGTTGAAAATGCATTTGTACATGCTATTGAAAAAAATACAGATGATACAACATTATATATTGGAACTAAAATAGATGAACATAATCTTATTATTATCATACAAGATGATGGAGTAGGAATTGAACCATCTCAATTGGATGGAATCATTACAAATCTAGATTGTGAAAAAGATGATTCTAGTCATGTAGGTATATCAAATGTACATAGAAGGATAGGAATGATATATGGTAATGAGTATGGAGTCAAAATAGAGAGTGAACATGGAGAGGGAACTAAAATAAGTATCATGCTTCCAATAAACAGGAAACAATTTGAATGAAAGGTTGATTTAGATGTATAAAGTAATGATAATCGATGATGAACCAATGATTATACAATCTATAAAATCAGGAATTAATTGGGAAAAACTGAATTTGGAACTGGTATACACTGCAACCGATAGTCGCCACGCGCTGGATTATGCAAAAGAAAATCATATAGATATTGTAATATCGGATATTAGTATGCCACCATTCAATGGTCTTACATTATGTAGTGAAATCGCAAAATTAAATAGCTCAATTCAATTTATTATAATCAGTGGTTATGCAGATTTTTCTTACGCAAAAAAAGCTATACAGATTGGAGTAGCTGGATATTGTCTAAAACCAATAGACTATACTGAGATGATGTCTGTTCTTAAGTTAGCAGTAGATAAGATAGAGCCTAAAAATGATTTTATGGAATATGATTTCATGGAATACGTGTATGAAAATAAAGTAGATGAAATACAAAAATTCCTCATAAGGAATAAGATAAAAGATAGATTCCATATGATTATGGTAATTGGCAAGGAAAATCTATCTAAATATATTAAGGTACACCATCTTATGTTCAATATAGGGATAAATAAATATCTTTATATATTGAATGATGATACAGATAAATTAATGCTGAATAATGAAATAAAGAATAACCCTTTAATAGATGGGATAGGTATAACGACTAATAAAGTAAGCTATGATAATCTTCTAGAACATATAGATGATATTATGGTAAAAAGCTATTATTTCTTTTTTTGCAAACATGATAAGATTTTAATGGATGAGACTAATAAGCAAGACGACTATTACAATAAGATATGCAAAGATATAGATAAACCAGCTAAACTTAAAGAAAATTTACTGGAATATTCTGGAATAACCAGCAAAACAATGAATATCAAACAAGCAATGAAGCTCCATAATATGATATTAAATAAATATCGAGGACCTATAGGTGAAGAGGATGACCTTAATATATATAGTTTTGATGAGCTTGTAAGAAACTATGAAAGCTTTGATAACTTGATAAATAGCCTGCTCGTGGTTATCGAGAATTCATTCGAGAAGAATGACTTGACTTTTGAAAGTTATAATAAGAATTTTATAAAAGTAATCAAATATATAAATGCAAACTTTACCAAGAATATTTCCATAAAAGATATTGCTGAAGAATTATTCCTGAATCCTAATTATATAAGTCAATTATTTAAGAAAGAGACAGGAACAACTTATGTAAAATATCTGACTGGACTTAGGATAGAAAAAGCTAAAGAATTATTACAGAAAACGGATATGTCCATTAATGATGTATGTATTAACAGCGGATTTAATGACTACTTCTATTTTATAAAGAAATTCAAGAAATATACTAATATGGCACCATCTTATTATAGAAAAAGCAATATATAATCATTATCAAAATTATTGAGGTGTTATTTTATGAAGAAGTACAGATTAATATATATATTATTACTGATTATAATCATGATTTTTACAGGGTGTAAAAAAAATAATAATGAAGTAGTTGATAATAATGAAAAACAACCAATCGAGATTTCAATAGCCTTTTGGAATATTGGTAATGCCTTGAGTGGTGGAGATAATGATAAGATGTTACGTGAAATTGAAGAAAAATTGAATATTAAACTTATTCCCTACGAAATTACTCATGATGATGATAGAAGAAAGATAAATCTACTAGCATCATCTTCACAACTCCCAGATGTTGTAGCAATTGGAGCTATTGGCACTCCTTTATACTATCAATGGATTGATAAAAAGATTATTAAGCCATTACCAAAGGATTTGTCCAAGTGGACAAACCTTAACAGCTATATGAATTGTGCTGAGATGAACCAATTCAGACATTCTGATGGAAATTATTATGGTATACCAAGAAAGACATACGATAATAGTCATAGTGTAAAGTTAAGTGGAATGGATCGTAAGATTTTTTACCGCTATGATTTAGCAAGGAAGGCTGGGATAACTGAAGAACCTGAAACCTATGATGAGTTTCGGGCTATGATTAAGACTATTATGAAAAATGATGCTGAAAACAAGGATATAGAGGGAATGGCTGTTACAGTACCATTTATCTTAGACAGTTTTTTCATGTCTTACAGCGTTCCTTTAGGAATGAGTGATGGTAGTGGTAGTGATTTCAAGTGGGTCAAGAAGAATGATAAGTATATCCCTGCCTATTTTGCTGGAGACTTAAAATCTGCTTTTGAACTTGCACGAGAGATGTATGAAGAATCAACAATTGCTAAAGATATTCCTTTGGCGAAAGAGGAACAATCCATAAACAAATTTATAAATGGATCATCAGCGGCTCTGCTAGGTAATATGATAACATGGAAACTGGCTAAAAGATGGAACGAGAAGTATCCAGATAAAAAGTTTGAGGATCATGTAAAAATTCTATCGCCTTTAAAATCAAAAGATGGAAATACCTATGGAAGTGTATTCAAAAAATATTGGTCGGAATCATATATAACAACTGATGATCCTGTCAAACAGGAAGCTATTCTTAATCTATATGAGTATTTTTTGAAAAATGAAGATATGCTTAGACGAGGATATGAAGATGAAGATTATATATCAGCGAATGGTGTGAAAATAGCAAAACAAGGTAATGATATTAATGACAAATATCCTATTACTTTACTTGCTGATTTGGTGCAATGGAATAATGTATATAGATATTTAACTCTTACAGGGGACCCAACGAAAGATAAGTATTATAAAATGGATGTTGAGTATAGCTACCAACTATTGGAAACTGATTTACCTAAATACTATGAAATAAATTTATCCATGCAAACTCCAACAATGAGTAATTTTATGATAAAACCAGCAGATGATATCATTAAGGTTATGATAGGCAGAGAAAGTGTAGATAAGATGTACAATGATATAATGAAAGATTATGAGAATAAAGGGCTTTATAAGATGATAGATGAAGTGAATGAATTAATGGATGATTTGAATTAATTAGTCTTAGTGATTAATTAAATGATGAAATTAGGAGGTATGGACATGAATAATAAAGGAAGAGTAACTCTACCAACAGATGTAGATATTATAAATGAGACTCTTGAGACTATGGAAAGATTAGGTGTTGACGCACTTCGTGACTGTGATGGAACTGAGTTTCCAAAAGAACTATTAGGCAAAGGTGCCAAGGTATATGCTACATATTATACGACTAGAAAAGATAATGAATGGGCTAAAAATAATCCTGATGAAATACAGCAAATGTATCTTGTAACAGAACCTGAGACAGCAATTGGTGATACTCTTGATATAGAGTTGTTACGTGATTTCTATAAGCCACAATTCAAGGTTAATACCATGCATGATATTAAACGCTGGTGGGAAGTAATAGATCGTACTACAGGAGAAGTTGTACCTGTATCTCATTGGGATTATGATGAGGAAACTGGTAAAGTAACAATAAAGACAGACAAATATCATGAGTATACTGTTAGTTTTCTTGCATTCATCATGTGGGACCCAGTTCATATGTATAACTACATCACTAATGACTGGAAAGATGTACCTCATCAAATGACTTTTGATGTAAGACAGCCTAAAACACAAAAATATGTTAAGGATAAGCTGGCAAAATGGTGTGAAGATAATCCTAACGTTGACGTAGTAAGATTTACAACATTTTTCCATCAATTTACACTTAATTTTAATGATGAAGGAAAAGAAAAGTTTGTTGATTGGTTTGGTTATTCAGCAAGTATCAGTCCTTATATCTTAGATAAATTTGAAAAAGAAGCAGGTTATAAGTTCCGTGCAGAGTATATCATTGACCAAGGATATCAAAATAATACTTTCCGTATACCATCAAAAGAGTTTAAGGACTTTATGGATTTTCAGCAGCGAGAAGTTGCCAAATTAGCGAAAGAATTAGTTGATATTGTTCATAGTCATGGTAAAGAAGCTATGATGTTCCTTGGGGATCATTGGATTGGAACAGAACCTTTTGGAAAATATTTTCCAGAGATTGGATTAGATAGTGTTGTTGGTTCAGTTGGAAATGGTACCACCCTAAGACTTATCTCAGATATACCTGGAGTAAGATATACAGAAGGTAGATTCTTGCCATACTTTTTCCCAGATACATTCCATGAAGGTGGAGAACCTAAAAAAGAAGCAGTGGAAAACTGGGTAACTGCAAGACGTGCCATTCTACGAAGTCCAGTAGATAGAATCGGTTATGGAGGTTATTTAAAACTTGCTCTTGATTTTCCAGATTTTATGGATTACATTGAGAGTGTCTGTAATGAATTCCGTACTCTCTATGATAATATCGGAGAGGGAAAACCATATGTAGCACCATTCAAAGTAGCTGTCTTGAATTGCTGGGGTAAGATTCGTTCTTGGGGAACTTACATGGTGGCACATGCATTATGGAATAAAAAATGCTACTCATATGGTGGAATATTAGAAGCATTAGCAGGTATGCAGTTTGATGTGAAATTCATCAGTTTTGAGGATATAAAAAATGATAAATCCATATTAGATAACGTAGGTGTAATCATAAATGCAGGAAGTGCCTATACTGCAAACAGCGGTGGAGAAAATTGGGCTGATGCAGAGATAGTAACAACAATTAAAGAATTCGTTGCTAATGGTGGTGGATTCATTGGTGTTGGTGAGCCAAGTGCATATGAGCAAAATGGACGATTCTTCCAAATGGCGTCAGTACTTGGTGTAGACCGTGAGCTCGGTTTTAGTCTATCAACTGATAAGTACAATTGGGAAGAGAAACCACATTTTATTACAGAGCAATGTAATGATGACATTGATTTTGGAGAAGGAATAAAAGATGTCTATGCATTAAAAAATGCACAGGTAATTGTTAATCGTGGTGGAGATATTGAGATGGCTGCAAATGAATTTGGAAATGGACGTAGTGTTTATCTAAGTGGACTTCCATATAGCTTTGAAAATACACGTATCTTATACCGTTCTATATTCTGGGTGGCTGGTAAAGAGAATGAAATGAAAAAGTGGTATAGTGATAATATTAATGTTGACGTACATGCATATATGAACACTAAAAAATATTGTGTTGTAAATAATACATATACAAAACAGTCAACTACAATTTATAAAGGTGATGGAACATCGTTCGAAATAGATTTACAAGAGAATGAAATTGTATGGTTTAATATGTAGGATTTCAAGGAATATAAACATATTTATATATTCAGGCAGGTATTTATTTAATGAAATAGATACCTGCTTTGTTTAGTTACAAAAGGAATATATGATTAGTATTCTAATACCTA
Source organism: Vallitalea maricola (assembly GCF_036985595.1). NCBI lineage: Bacteria > Bacillati > Bacillota > Clostridia > Lachnospirales > Vallitaleaceae > Vallitalea > Vallitalea maricola. The sequence goes on from NZ_BTPU01000060.1 coordinate 32,011, forward strand.
TATGTCTATAAAAAAGTTCTATTAATTTATTTATGTTATGTAATTTATAAGAAATGCATAAAAGAATAATAAATATCTAGTAAATAATATAATAAATATATAATCAACTAAGATTTAGACATAAAAGAATAATATTTTTACATACAGACTAATGAAAAAAATTGTTAATATATATATGTTATTGGTAATAATAACTTAATTCTATTTTTTATTTGTATCGAGGGGTTAAATCAATTCACAACAGTCTAGAAAAAACTACCAAAATTAAGGAGAGTGAAAAAATGTACAAAAGAAAGTTAGCTAAACGAATAGCTGCATTGGCTATGTCAATTATGATGATGGCTTTTTATGTTCCAATATCAGCAACAGAAGGTGAGACAACAACAGAACAACCAAAAGATATTATTATAGAGGAAGTAAGCGATAATCCTGTAGAAGAGCAGGTGGAGGAATCAAAAGATTCATCGGTAGAGCAACAGGAAAATCCAATAGAAGAATCAGGAGGTAAATCAGCTGATAAAGAATCAATAGATGAAGCAGACAACAAGCTAGATGAAGCAAAAGATTCATTAGCAGAGCAAGAGGCAAATCCAGCAGAAGAACCAAAAGAGAGTCCTACTGAAGGACAAGTAGTAAAGCAAGATGTAGAGCAACAGGAGAATCCACTACAAGAAGCAGAGAATGAACAGAAGGAAACATTAGAAACACCAACAGATAGTTTTTACAAACAAGATTATGATGGTGTATGTGAATTCTCTACACTTGAAGGTGGTGGAACAACTGTAACTGAAAACGGTGTATTAAATTTTACTAATGTGGGGGATACAAGAATAATTGATACAAAATCAAGTGAAATTGCAGATGGTGAAATAGAGATTGTATTCACTGTTCCAGACGATACAATGGGACGATTTGGAGTTTTAGTTCGAAGCATAGATGATAATAATTGGGTGTTAATCGGAAATGATGGAACTGGTTGGGGAGTAAACAAAGTAGGTAAATGGGATTTTTTCACTCAAGGAAAAACTTTCATCAAAGACGAAATAGTCAAATTACGTGTTAAATATGATGAGACAAATATAGTTATATGGGCAGCAAAAAAAGATGGTGATAATGGTTTCGAGGATTTTGGAATGCCAATATTGAATAAATCCTTTGATTGGTTGCCTAAAAATAGTGGTTACCAAGGATATAGAAAATGGTTTTCAAATGTAACAACAAAAGTTGAATATATGTATTCTGGCGGTATTGGAGCAATAAATGGAGAACCACAAGGAATCAAAGATGATACTATTGTTGTTGCACAATACCAAGATGTAACACTTCCATCAACAGTGAAAGTTATCTATAATGGTGGTGCTTTGATTGAAGAAAGTGTAACATGGAATACTCAATCAGTAGATACATCAAAGCCTGGTACAGTACAAGTTAAAGGTACAATCAAAGATATGTCTTTTGAGCCTAAACTTAATGTAAAAGTAAACTCTAGTATTGTTTCAGAAGTTACGCCAATAAAAGTTAACATGATTAAAGACAGCGTTGATAAAAGTCATCTACCTACTAAGGCATTTGTTAAATTGAAGGTAGATGAAAATACTACAATAGATACAGTAGCTAATATAACAAGTTGGTCAGAACTTACTACAGAAAATGAAAGTTTTACAGCTACGGGCGTACTCGATCAGAAAACTGAAGATAATTCTTTTGCAACAGTTACTGCCTCTGGAAAAATTATTGATAAGTCTTCTTCAGTAAAATATACTCAAGAATATACTGCTCCAGAAGGTATTACATGGAATACAATAGATGGTTCAGGTAGATACGATATTGATAAAACCCAAGGGGAACTTACTATAATAAATGATGCAGATAGTAATTATAGTCTAGTAGAAAATGAATCCCCAACTATAGTAAATGGGGAATTTAGTGTCATAATGAAAGCAACTGAGGCATCACAGTATGGTATCTTGTTCAGAGCTATAAGTAATAGCCAATATGCTGGAATAATATATAAAGGCGGAACAGATTGGGCAATAACAGGATCTAATAACTTAGAAAAATCATTCACTGGTCCAGAGATTGCTGAGAATACTAATGTAACAATTAAATGTAGATATATTGGAAACAAAGTAACTGTTATCATAAATGATAATGTATGTCTTAATCAGATAGTTACTGGTATAACCCTTGAAAAAGGTAAGGTTGGTTATGTAAACTACGGTACAGCAAAAACTCTAAAGGTAACTGAGCTGATAAATGGTGAAGTTGGTACAATCATCAAGACAGCTATTCCTCAGATTACATATATACCAACATACAAAGCGCAAACATATCCACGTGTAATGCCATCTCTTCCATCAATTATAGATATTAAATACTATGGTGGTATAAGTGGCAGGTCACAAATAATATGGAATCATGTTCCTATTAAAGACATAGTTGCTAACACTACCCTACAAGTTGGTGGAATCATTGAAGGAGAGCTTTTTGAAAATTTAGCTGCCATAGAAGTGTTAAATGAAGAACCACGTTCCTACGAACTTGATTTTGAGAATAAAGAAACAGCAGCAAATGGTTGGAAAATAGGCAGGGGGTCTGGTTCTATATCTGCAACAGATGACGGTAAACTTCTAATTAGTGGACTTTCGGATCAAGGAGTCGCTTATTTCAAGCTAGATGATACTCCTGCTCTAAAAAACATGATATTTGAAGCAGACGTAGAATTTGTTCTAGCTACAGAAAATTCAGTATTCAGGGGCGGACCATTAATCAGATATATAGATTCCAATAACTGGGCAAACATTTCTCTAGATGTTGGAAAGCTAGTATGGAAAAACGGACAAGGCTATGGTTCATTTCCAGGTTCATTTTCTCCACAAAAGGGAAAAGTGTACCGAATGAAATTAAAAGCCCATGAAGGTAATTTTTCCATATCCTTTGATGGAAATGAAATTGGTAAACAATCAGTATCATCTCTTCCAGATGGCGAAGGATATATTGGTTTCCATAGCTGGGCCGGACAGTCTTTTATTATTGATAATGTGAAGGTAACAGAGATACCTCCTCTTGCTCCTCCAGCAATAGAAGAAAAAACAACTATAATATCTTCCGAAAAAATGGATGTTACAGTTGATGAGAATTTCCCAAGGGTATTAAGTTACAAATGGAAAGAGGACGGTTCAATACTCCATGGTGAAGATGAACAACTGTTCATTATGGAAGTTAATGGTGAACAATATATCCCTACAGTTACATCAACAATTGCAGAAGATAAGTCTTCAATCATATATACAATGAAGGATTTTGGTAGTACAGGAATTGAACTTCAAGGAAAGATGAGTGTCATTGATAATAAACTAAAATTTGAAATCATCAACGTAATAGAGCCAAATGTTAAATTCCAGACACTTAATATTCCAAAACAAAGCTTAGCATCAGTTAAAGCTTCTGAAAACGGTAGAATAGCATCTGTTATAACTACAGGTGATTGGAACAACATTATTGAGAAATTTTCATCAGTACAAGAGCAGACACTTGGTGTACAAGGGAAAACCTATGCTTTTATCAGCAATAATGATTTTGCAGTAAGTGTTGATTCAAATGTTACAACAGGTGGTTCAAGAATTTCTCTCTCAACAGATAACAGAGGTGCTGATAAGAAAACTGGAATAGGAGCAGGAGCTTGGACTTATAGAGAAGAATTAGGAAAAGCAGATACAGGAGCAGACTATTTCCAAGAACATAAACCATGGGTGCAGATTGCCATAGCAAAAGATGAGAACAATGATAGTACCATTGACTGGCAGGATGCAGCGATATTGTATAGAAAAGATATGAAAATACCTTTTGGTGGAGAAGATATCAAGAATAATATTTCATATGTATCAATGAATATTGGATATACCCAAAATCCATTTTTAAAAGGTCTTGACATGGTTAAGAATATATACAATTACACTGACGGTTTCGGTCAGATAGTTCTTGAAAAAGGTTATCAGGCTGAAGGACATGACGATTCACATCCTGACTATGACCATTTTGGTATTAGACAAGGTGGTATAAAGGATTTTAATAAACTTATTGAAGCAGGAAAAGATTATAATGCTAAGATTGGTATTCATATTAACGCTACAGAATATCATCCAGATGCATTTACATATCCACAAAATATTGTAAATCTTAATTCACCAGGCTGGGGCTGGTTAGATAAAGCCTCTTATGTAGATCAAAGAAAAGACATAACTACTGGAGAACTATATAGGAGATTAGATTTATTGAAGAAGGCAGCTCCAGAGCTTAATTTTGTATATGTGGATGTATACACAGGTAATGACTGGAATGCGGCTCAACTAGGTGAAAAGGTCAATTCACTTGGATATATGCTTGGAACTGAGATGAATGGACCACTAGAACAATATGTTACATGGACTCATTGGGGAGGAGATGCAGCATATCCAAACAAAGGTAACAATTCACAGATTATGAGATTCATCAAATATAATACACAAGATACTTTTATAGGTGATCCTTTACTAAAAGGTAACAAACACTTATTACCTGGCGGCTGGGGTGATCAGCAAACAGTACTAGGTGAAATGGGTACAGGAATATTCTACAATAATAATTTACTTACTAAATATATGCAGCATTTTGAAATAATAAAAATGACATCTGACCAAGTTGATTTTACTGAGGGAGTAAAAGCTGTTCGTGAAGGTGATGATATCAACTATTATAAAGATGGTAGATTAATAGCTGCAACTCCAGAAGATTCATATAATGATACCTATGTAGGTAAAACAAAATTATTCTTACCATGGGTACCTAATGCAGATGATGGTAACAAATCAACTAGTATAGAGAAGATATATGCATGGACACCATTTGAAAATGATACAACTCAGTGGACACTACCTTCTGAGTGGAGTGATAGTACTAGACTAAAACTTTACAAGCTTGATGATCTAGGGAGACATTATGTTAAAGATATTGATGTAACTGAAGGGAAGATTATACTTTCACTAGAACAAAATATTCCTTATCTAGTAACACAAGGAGAATTATCAGAAAATAGATTAGACACTTGGGGCGAAGGACAGCAGATTGTTGATCCTGGATTTGATTCAGCGGGATTTGTTAACGATAATGTAACAGGTGCTGGATGGACAAAAACAGGGGGAAATGTATCAATAGTAAAAGAAGTTGAAAACGCACATCAAGGCAGTCCACGTGGTGGTAATGATATTCTTAAGATAACAAATGGCGAAGGTGGTATCAGTCAAGTCATCAATGGACTTGTAGAAAGTAAAACATACTCTATATCCACTTGGATTCAGAATAATGATGAAAGAACCGTAACACTGAATGTTAATTGTGGCGGTAAGGATTACTCAACTGTAATTACTAGAAGAGGTAAAGAAAGAAGTGGACAAGCTGTAAAATTCAGGGGTGATACATTTTTAAGAGCAAATATTGAATTTACAGTTCCAAAAGGTATATCAGCAGCAACCGTTACAGTTAATGTTGCAGAAGGTAATGGAACAGTATATGTTGATGATTTTAGATGTTATGAAGAGCCTGGTGTGACTAGTGAACAAGGATATGCATTCTATGAAGATTTTGAGAATGTAGATGAAGGTATTTCACCATTTGTACTTGCTTCAGGAAGAGGAGGCTCTAATAGAAGCCATTTAGCTGAAAAAGATTTATATGGCCGTCAATTCATGAGTTGGGTTATTAACGGAAGATTTTCATTAAAATCCAATCAGCAGGATGGTGAAACAGGTGAGATGCTTATAACAGAAAACGGAGCATTTACACTAAAACCAAACACAACGTATGAACTTGGTTTGACCTATGCACTTGCTAGAGATGATATAAATTATTCATTGAATATTAAACAACCTGATAAAACAGTAGTAGCTAATATTCCTCTAACAGTAACAGGCAGTTCAAATGAAATTGAACAAATTGATAGAGGCGTAGCTAAAAAAGTTACAAAAACATTTACAACTGGAAATAATACAGATGGATTGTATATGACTCTTGATAAACAACAAGGGAAAGAACAAATTATCTTAGATGATATTTATATTAAAGAAGTAACTAATAATGCAGAGCCAAATCTAGCTTATGTAAACTTAAATACATCAGTTAATGAGATAAGTCTAGATATGGAATTCATACCATTCAATGTTACTGCCCTAATGAGTAATGGTGTTGATGTAGATATGAGCAAAGCAGAATTGACTTATGATATATCAGATACAACAGTATTACAGATCAGTGATAATAAGATGAAACCATTGAAAAAAGGTACTGCTGATATTACAGCTAAAGTAACAGTTGATAACAAAACAGTTAATTCTAATACTGTGACTATTAAGGTTGGGTGACTGTTCATTATTAACTCTATTAAATAATTAAAAAGTGTAGCATAAAACCATCATAGTTTTATTTAAATATAGTCCCAAGGGTTAGACTAAGCTTACAGCCTATCCTTTGGGGCTTATTTTATTGAATAAAATATATGTGTAATGTTACAATATAAAAATGTATTTGAAATAGGTAAAACTTTTTTTTATAGGTATACGTCTATATAGTGTCAGACAATTTATGATGCGTATCAGTAAGGAGCTTTATTCAATTATGAGAAAAAAGGATTTAGAAACAATAGTAACAAATTATATTATCGATAATAAAGAAAAGTATTATAGATTGGCGTATAGCTATGTAAAAAATCCAGATGATACTTTGGACATAGTACAAGAATCTATTTACAAAGCTCTTTTGTCTATAAATAAACTAAAGAATCCTGATTATATTAATACTTGGTTTTATAGAATAGTTGTTAATACTTCTTTGGATTATTTACGTAAGCAGAAAAAAGTATATTTAGTAGATACAGTAACGTTAGAAAAATACAGTGATGGAATACATGATAGCTACCAGAATGTAGACTTATTAAGAGCTCTAGATGATTTACCTGTAGATTATCGAAGTATTGTAGTACTTCGATATTTTGAGGGGTTGAAGATAGAGGAAGTCGCAAATGTGTTAAATGAAAATGTAAATACTATAAAAACTAGATTATATGCTGCACTTAAAAAATTAAAGATTAAGCTTGATGCTTAACTTTGAGGAGGTAAATTATGAGTGATAAAAAATTAGAAAATCTAAAAAATGAATACATGAATATACCTGTATCAGACAAATTGGATTTTATAGTAAAGGATTCTATAAAAAAAGGAGTTAAGAAAAATATGAGAAAAAATAATATTATAAGATGGGCTGGAGCAGTAGCTGCTTCCTTAGCTATATTTGTAACAGTAATAAATTGCAGTGAGTCATCTGCTAAAGCGTTAGCTGATGTTCCAATTATAAGTAATCTAGTAAAAGTATTCACATTCAGAGAATATAAGGTCAATGAAGATAATCATGAAGCCAATATTAAGGTGCCTTCCATTGATGGGTTAGAAAATGAAGAATTAGAACTTAGCTTAAATGAAAAATATATTCAAGAAGGTAAAGAACTATACAACAAATTCATGGATGAAATAAAAGACAAGGAGGAAAATAAAGGACCTTCAGCAGTAGACAGTGGATACAACGTGATAACTGATACTGATAAAATATTTGCTATAGAAAGATATATAGTTGAGATAAAAGGTTCAGCTTATGAACAGATAAAATATGATACAATTGATAAAGAGAAAGAAATACTAATAACTCTACCATCATTATTCAAAGATGATTCATATATTGAAATAATCAGTGATAATATTAAAGAGCAAATGGAACAACAAATGAAGACAGATGAGAATGTAACATATTTCTTTGCTGATAAAGAAAAAGGCGAGACTGGATATGATAAAATAGCTAGTGATCAGAACTTTTATATAGATGATAAAAATCAATTAGTTATTTCATTTGATGAATATGAAGTTGCCCCAGGATATATGGGAGTAGTTAAATTTGTAATTCCAACAGAGGTCATATCTGATATTTTAGTTGGAGATGAATATATTAAGTAAAAATAATGGGGCAGTCTGATAAAACATTTTTTTAAATGGCTGCAATTTTAGAAGATAGACTAGGTATAGAACAACCTATTCTATCTTCCTGTTTATTTTTTTATATACTCATCAAAGTTTTCTTGGAAATAGAAAGAATTTACATCTGCACGGATATGATGATGAACAAGCTGTTCTATCTTATCTGTTTTTCCATCAATGATATATTTTAGTATTAATTGATGTTCTTCCAATATTTCAGTAAGTTTTTCTTCTTTTAACATATTCAGCTTTCTATATCTTATATAATGAGCATTAAATTGTTGAATGATATCCCATAAAAACAAGCGTCCAGCCAATGTGAATAGATTTTTGTGAAAAGCATCATCTAGATACATGAAATCGTTGAAGGAATCATGGTTTTTTATACATTCTTCCTGTTTTGTCAAGATGGTTTTCAATTCATGCAATCCTTTTAAAGGGATATTTAGAGATAATTCTTTAATGATTTCCTTTTCAAGTGTACTTCTAAGATATATAATCTGTTCTACAGATTCTAAGTCGATGTATGAAACTATACTGCCTTTTTGAGGGTATATATCTATATATCCTTCGGCAGAAAGCTGTTTCAGAATATCACGAATGGGAGTTCTGGATATCTGAAAACGTTCAGATAAAGTTGTTTCACTAATTATAGTGCCTGGTTTTAATTCCATACACAATATTTCTTCTTTCAGTTGCTTTATAATTTCTTCCTTTTTTGATGCCATCTAAGTTCCAACTTTCTATATATGTTCAACCTATTGTTAGTATACAAGTTGATTATTTAACGATAAGTATTATAAATTATATTACATCTAACAAGCAATAGGTGGGGCTAATCATTAATCAATTAGCGGTTTTGCTGATATATTCAAGTATACATAAAAATATATGATTGGTAAAGGGAAAAATGAAAAAAAATACATTGACAAAAGGTATATGGTTATTATACTATTAAACCATAAGAACTTGTATACAAGAACTTTTCCTAGGAAATAAACAGATTTAGAATGATTATTGAAATTTTGTAATAGCATTGAATACAAGGAGGAATACTATGCAGATGACATGGAGATGGTATGGAGAAGGAAATGACTCCATAACCTTAGACCATATTCGCCAGATTCCTGGAGTTACAGGAGCAGTTTGGTCTTTACATGATAAAGTGGCTGGTGAAGTATGGGAAACAGAAAGAATCCAGGAAGTAGTAAGTCAAATAACTAGCAAGGGGTTAAGCCCAGCAGTTGTTGAAAGTGTAAATGTTCATGATGATATAAAGTTAGGTTTACCTAGCAGAGATAAGTATATTGATATTTATATTGATACTATCAAGAAACTATCCAAGGCAGGTGTGAAAGTTATATGTTATAATTTTATGCCTATATTTGATTGGACTAGAACGGAATTATATAAGGAATTGCCAGATGGCTCTAATGCTCTGTTCTATGAGAAGAATGCTATTCAAAACGATCCTAAAAAAATGGCTCAGAAGATACTAGATGGAGCAGGAGAATTCACTATGCCTGGTTGGGAGCCAGAACGTATGGCAAAATTAGACGATTTATTTAAAGCTTATGAAGGAATGACAGAAGATATTTTGTTTGATAATTTAAAATATTTCCTTGAGCGTATCATTCCAGTATGTGAGGAATATGATGTGAAAATGGCTATTCATCCGGATGATCCACCATGGCCTATTTTTGGATTACCTCGTATTGTTAGAAGCAGAGAACATATTAAGAGATTTCTTGAATTAGTAGACAGTCCTTATAATGGATTGACTCTATGTACTGGTTCTCTAGGTCCTAACCTAGAAAATGATATACCAGGTATTATCCGTGAATTCCATGACCGAATACATTTTGCACATATACGTAATGTCAAAGTCTATAAAAATGGAGATTTTATTGAAGTATCTCATAGAGGTAAAGATGGTAGTGTGGATATCTATGAAGTATTGAAGGCATATCATGATAATGATTTTGAAGGATACATTCGTCCTGACCATGGTAGACATCTATGGGGTGAGGAAAAAGATTGTAGACCTGGTTACGGATTATATGATAGAGCTCTAGGTGTCATGTATATGTTAGGTGTATGGGATAGCCTTGATAAGAGAAAGGAGGAGCCTGATGTTAAAGTTAAATAGAGAAAGCATAGAGAATAAATCAGCATGGGAAGCAATAGGTGTAGAATTACCAGAGTTTGATTACAACATTGTTTTACATAAAACAAAAGAAGAACCTAAGTGGGTACATTTTGGAGCTGGTAATATATTTAGAGGATTCATCGCTAATGCTAATCAAAAATTACTTAACTCAGGAAAAGCAGATACAGGAATAGTAGCTGTGGAATCCTTTGATTTTGAAGTAATGGACAAAGTATATGAGCCTTATGATAATCTAACATTATTAGTATTAATGAATGCTAATGGTGATTTTAATAAAAAGGTTATTGGCAGCATAGTTGAAGGAATAACAACAGATAAAAGCAGGACTTCTGACAATGAAAGATTAGTCAGTATATTTGAGAATCCAAGCTTACAAATGGTAAGTTTCACTATAACTGAAAAGGGATATTCCTTAACAGATGCTTCTGGTAACTTTATGTCAGTTATACAAAAAGACATAGAAAATGGACCCAAAAACCCTCTTCATACTATGAGTATCATTACTTCATTAGCATACCGGAGATATCAAAAGGGTAAATTCCCAATGACATTTGTCAGTATGGATAACTGTTCTCATAATGGAGATAAATTAAAACAGGCAGTAATAACAATAGCAAAAGAATGGTTAGGAAAAGGTTTCGTTGAAGAAGATTTCATCAAGTATCTTGAAGATGAAAATAAAATAACATTCCCATTATCAATGATTGATAAAATAACTCCAAGACCATCAGAAACAGTAAAAGAAGCCTTATGTAATGAAGGAATAGAAGATATGGCTGTAATTATTACATCAAAGAATTCTTATATGGCACCATTTGTCAATGCTGAAGTAAGCGAATATCTTGTTATAGAAGATAAGTTCACCAATGGCAGACCAATGCTTGAAGAAGCAGGAATCATATTTACTGATAGAGAGACAGTCAATAAGGTAGAAACTATGAAAGTAACAACTTGTCTTAATCCTTTGCACACTGCTTTAGCGGTATCAGGATGTTTGCTTGGACATACTTTGATAGCTGATGAAATGAAAGATGAGACCTTGAAAAAATTTGTTACAACTATTGGATATGAAGAAGGGTTAAAAGTTGTTGTTGACCCAGGAATCGTTAATCCAAAAGCCTTTTTGGATGAAGTAGTGAACGAAAGGTTCGCTAATCCTTTTATACCAGATACTCCTCAAAGGATTGCTACAGATACATCACAGAAAATGGGTATCAGATTTGGTGAAACAATAAAATCTTATGTAAAAAGAGATGATCTTAATCCAGAGGATTTAGTAGCTATTCCATTGGCTATTGCAACTTGGTGTAGATATCTGTTAGGTGTTGATGATAACGGCAAGGAATTTATTCTTAGTCCTGACCCATTAATTGATGATTTACAAGCCTTAGTAGAAGGAATTAAGCTAGGAGATACCTCAGCAGACATTAGTGGTATTCTATCCAATAAAAAGATATTTGGTATTGATTTATATGAGGTGAATCTAGGTAAGAAGATTGAAGGTATGTTTATGGAAATGATTAAAGGTACTGGAGCTGTACGTAGTACATTACAAAAATATGTTGGTTAAGAGATAATAGAAATTAATGAAACTGAGACATGAGTATGTAGATGTCTCGGTTTTTTTATGTATTTTATTAGGAACTATTAGTATATCAACTACTTATTATTGCTTTTACTATACAACCATTATTGATATAAAAACTACTTAATCATAATAAAATTGTAGATTTTTATGTAGAGATTAATTCATTATTGTGATGGATTAATACATGATAATCTGATAAAATAAAGTCATATAATTTAGAATAAATACGAATAGGAGATAATAATATGGCACTAATTGAATGTAATTTTACTTCCAAAGTACTCGACTTAACAACTGAATTAATAGCTATTCTACCAGAAAAAAGCATAGGGTCCAATAAGAAATATCCAGTACTCTATCTACTACATGGCTTATCTGGAGGACATAAAGACTGGCAGAGAAGGACCTTGATCGAAAATTATGTCAGAGATAAAGAATTAGTAATTATAATGCCAAATGTTCATAGAAGTTTTTACACAGATATGAAGAATGGTTATAAATATTTTACCTTTGTAAGTGAAGAACTCCCTGCTGTCGCTAAAGAATTCTTTCCTATCTCAGATAAAAGACAGGATACATTCGTAGCAGGATTATCAATGGGTGGATTCGGTGCAATGAAACTTGCTCTTAATCATCCTGAAAAATTCAGTAAAGCAGCTAGTCTATCCGGTGCACTAGGAATGCTTAATAATATGGAAAAAATGGAGGAATACATTAAAACCAATGAAGAAAACCCTGTACCAGATAATATTTCTTTTCAGATAGAGGAAGTAAGGAATATATTCGGCAGTTATGAAGAGATGAAAGATAGTTGCAATGACTTATTTTACGTTATGGATAAGAATATAGCTGAAGGCAAGGAGATGCCAGACTTATATCAATGCTGTGGTACAGAGGATTTCTTATATGAAGATAATATCAATTTTAGAGATTATGCCAAATCAAAGGGATTGAATCTTACCTATGAAGAATGTCCTGGTGAGCATACATGGGATTTCTGGAATAAGATGATTGAACATGTTATTGAATGGTTAGATATTTAATAGATTATACAATAAGGATTAATAATAACTAATCAGGGGGAATTTTGATGAAGTCTTTACAAGAGTATAGAAATTTTTATAATGATAGGTTAAAACCTAAGTTGGATGATATTGAAAAACAAAGAACTGAAATAAGAAGTAAGAGGAATAGAGCTTTGATTATCTATTTTTCCATAGCTGCAATAATAGCTATAATTATTATATCGTCCACAAGATCACCATTTGCAATATTCATTATATTTGGGCTGATTATCATTGGATTAATGATTGTTTCTAGTTTCAGTGGTAATTTTAATAAGATATTCAAGACAGAGATAATCAATGAAGTTATCAAGTTCTTTGGAGAAGATTTAACTTATACACCAAAAGAGCATATAACAGAAAGAGAATATAAACAATCCAATCTTTATGGAAGTTATGACAGATATAATGGAGAAGATTTGATTTCTGGAACTATATTTGTAACAGATGAAGATGAGAAAAATGGAAATGGCATTAATGTAAGGATGTCTGAACTACATACTGAAGATAGACATACAGACAGCGAAGGTAAAACACATTATTCAACTATATTCAAAGGCGTTTTTATGATAGTTGATTTTAATAAATCATTCAAGAGTTCAACATATGTACTAAAAGACAGTGGCATATTGAATTGCATAGGAGGAAAATCTGGAACTAGTAGAGTCAAGCTGGAAGATGTAGAGTTTGAAAAAGAATTTGAAGTATACAGTGAAGATCAGATTGAAGCAAGATACATATTAACACCTAGTTTTATGGAAAAACTTAAAAGATTAAAAGATAAAGCAGATGGAGAAATGAGAATTGCTTTTAGGAATAATCAAATGTATTTAACTATATATACTTATGACAACCTACTAGAAGCAAGCCTTGGACAGTCACTAGAAAAATTTGAGGATTTGGCAGTATACTATGAACAATTGAATTTTTATTTTAGCATTATTGAGGATTTGAGTCTTAATAATAATATATGGAATAAAGATTATTAAGAGATTTATCTAAGGTATCGTGGTAAGTGGATAATTAAGTAAGTATAGAGGTGTTCTATACTAGAAAAATTAAGGAGAGATGAGAATGATTTATGTAGTTATTGGAGTTGTACTAGTATTTTTGATTGGTATTATGATGTATAACAGTATCGTTAGAAAGAAGAATCAAATAAAGAATGCTTTTGCAGGGATTGATGTTCAACTAAAAAAACGTTATGATTTGATTCCTAATCTTGTAGCAACTGTTAAAGAGTATATGCAGCATGAAAAAGAGTTATTGAATCGTATTACAGAGTTGAGGACTAAGGCAAGTAGTCCTAATCTAAGTAATAATGAGAAATTACAATTAGACCAACAGACTAACTCAGCAATGAAAGAATTCAATGTAGCAGTGGAAAATTATCCAGACCTAAAAGCTAATACTAACTTTGTTAATTTACAAAGAACTCTTTTTGAAGTAGAAGAGCAGTTATCTGCGGCTAGAAGATTCTATAACTCAGCAGTAACTGATTATAATAATAGTATCATGACTTTCCCTAGTAATGTAATTGCTTCTATTGGTGGTTTTAAGAGTGAAGAAGTATTCAGTATTAGTAGTGAAGAGAGAGAAAATGTTAGTGTGAAGGATTTGTTTTGATAAGGGAATAAAGATGGAATAATAATGTCGTGTTATGGTGTGATTTAACTAAACGGTACAATGGATTAATATTGTACAGTTTAGTTTTTTTGTTGTATTAATCTGGTTTAGAGCTATTGTTTATAATTTGGAAAACGTGTCGTGTTAATGTCGTGTTGCATGATGTTATTATTAATTCAAGCAAAACATGTTTTTGATAGTAATTAATACGTACGTTATTGAATTATAAAATATTAAACAATTTAGGAGGTATCAACAATGCCACAATATACATCAAATATGGATTTGTATAAAGTAGATTTAGAAACAGATGGTAATTCCACATTTAATATTAAGACTATGTTGAATGATAATTGGGATAAGATTGATAGTAAATATGATGAACAGGAGGGGAGGATAAGAGGAAATAGCGAGGTTGTTAATGAGGTTAAAGAGGATATAGGTGATAAGAGTGAGTTAAAGACTGAGGAAAAGAGTAGTTTGGTTGGGGCGGTTAATGAGGTTAGTACGGGTATGGCTGATATTGCGAACGATGTAAGCGACAATACTACTGCTTTAGCTACCAAAGAAAATATCCTAAATACTGACCAAAAGAGAAAGATTACCTTATCAACATCTAGTCCTAGTGGAGGTACTAATGGAGACATATGGATAAAATATAAAGCATAGGAGATGAAAATAAATGAGTATTAGCGTAAACGTTGATGGTAGCAAAGAGATGAATAAGGGCTATGTTAATGTTAATGGTAGTTGGAAGGATATTGATAAGATATTTTGTAATATAAATGGTAATTGGAAAGAGGGGTATAAGAAAAGTCCAGATTCATTTATTCGTGTTTTTACATCATCTCAAATCTGGAAAGTACCAGAAGGAGTTGAAAAAATTGATGTATTCATAGTTGGCGGTGGTGGAAATGGTAATACAGCAGAATACTATGGTAACGAGAACCTTTACGCAAGCGGAGGCGGAGGCGGTTCAGGACATGTTGACTATATATTAGATTTTTCTTTAGAAACGTATTTTGAATCAGGTGTTTCCGTAACTATTGGAGGTGGAGGCGGGGGGATTACCCGTTTTGGATCATTATCTGCAGGCGGTGGATATGGTGGCATTCAAAGGAGTGGTGGAAGTTCAGGAGGTTCAGGTGGAGGTGGAGGTGGAAATTCAAAGCACGTTCAAACTGAATATCGTTCTGGCGGTAATGGAGGTATTAATGGAGGTTCAGGTAAAGGTGGTTGGGGAAATAATGGTGGTACAGGAAGTGGAATAAGTACCCTTTGCCCAATTAATAATGTTTACTATGCTGGAGGAGGCGGCGGTGGTACAGCAAATATAAATTATTCAATAGGTACTGCTTCTCATGGTGGTGGAAATGGTGGATATTATACAGGAAAATCAGCAACTGCAAACACTGGAGGTGGTGGAGGTGGTTCTGGTAAAGACACGAAAGAAAGCGGATATGGAGGTAGCGGTGTTGTTATAATAAGATATAGAGAGGAGTAAGAGTATTATGAGATATGCTTTAATCAAAAATAACATAATAGAAAATATTATTGTTGCAGATTATACAATGGCAAATATGATAGGTAATCAAGACGGATATGATGAAGTAATAAATTGTGATAATTATCCTGTAAGCGTTGAGGATATATATGAAGATGGTTCTTTTTTGACATCAAAAGACTATGTAGATGAAGAGGGTAGAGTTTTAATTCCAAAAAGAACAGTAATTCAGAGAGATACAACAAGTGAGGAAAAATACAGCATGTTAAAAGCAGAGAATACAAATATGCAAGAAATTATTGACCAATTATTAATTGATTGTTTAATGGGTGGTGAATAATTTGTTTGAGAGACTAAAAATATTGTATAAGAAAGATAAAGTTAATGAAGATGGATTAGCAAAAGCAGTAAATAAAAAATGGATTACACAGGAACAAAAAGAACAAATAGTTAGTGCGTCATAGGATACCATTACGCACTAATAAACAAAATTATCCATCATCATCATTTCCACCTTCATTACCATTTCCTTCTTTGGAAGGTGAAAATATAAAATGAATATAATGCTTAAAAGTTCCAAATATAGTTTTAGCTTCAGTATATGTATTGATTTTTTTGATCTTATCTAATTTAACAAGAGATAATACTTTGTATATAATAAGAAGCATTAGAGCTAAATTCAATAATATTAATGGTGGTAAGTAACTTGTCATATTTATCACCTTTTTATATAAAAATTATATTTATAAGAGTATATGTCCAAATATACAAGCTTAGAACAAAAATATAAGAAAAAAATAACATAATAGTAAATATGTAATTGAAATACAGGGATTAAAGTGATATTATATTGGTTATATATTGTATAAAATATATAACTAATAATAATGAATTATTATAATTATACACAATAAGAGAGGTAGAAAAAGATGAAATTATTTAATAAGATTATTGCTATAATGATAGTGTTTGCATTAATGTTCAATGTAAGTTTTTGTGAAAGTTTAGCTGCAGAACAAGATAATACAATATCAACTAATATACAGGATAATTCATTGGATGATGTGAATTGTGAACAAAGTAATGATAACAATCAAGTTTGTTCAGAACAAGTTAAACCAGAAGTACCATACATAGAAAAAGAACAAAACGATATGGTAGTATTTGTAGATGATGGAATAGAATATATGCCAATCCAATATAGATATGATTTTACAAATACAGAAAATCAAGTAAATGAAGTAAGTGCTGCTATAGATGACAGAAATTTGTATATCAAGTTGAAGTATACAGCAAGTGCAAATAATACTCTATGTGTATTCCTACAAGGAGATGTACCAGGATTAAAAGAAATATATCAAAATGGTACCAAAACAGGAGATAATACAGTTATAATAAAGTTGAATAAAAAGAAAATGTTGAACTATGAAGCGGGATTAGCTGTGAATACAGGAGATAGTAATTTTATATTTATAGATAAAGCCTTATTAGATGAAATATGCTATGACCCTAATAATAATGATGACGGTTCAGAAGAAGATGATAAACTAGAAGTACCATACATAGAAAAAGAACAAAATGAGATGGTAGTATTTGAAGACGATGGAATAGAATATATGCCAATTAAATATTTCTATGATTTTGCAAATACAGAAAATCAAGTAAATGAAGTAAGTGCGGCAATAGATAACAGAAATGTGTATATTAAATTAAAATATACAGCAAGTAAAAATAATATTCTATGTGTATTCCTACAAGGAGATGCACCAGGATTGAAAGAATTATATCAAAACGGTACCAAAGCAGGAGATAATACAGTAATCATAAAACTGAATAAAAAGAGAGTACTAAATTATGAAGCAGGATTAGCTGTAAATACAGGAGATAGAAATTTTATACTTATAGATAAAGTTTTATTAGATGAAATATGCTATGACCCAAATAATAATGATGACGGTTCAGAAGAAGATGATAAACTAAAAGTACCATACATAGAAAAAGAACAAAATGAGACGGTAGTATTTGAAGACGATGGAATAGAATATATGCCAATTAAATATTTCTATGATTTTACAAACACAGAAAATCAAGTAAATGAAGTAAGTGCGGCAATAGATAACAGAAATGTGTATATTAAATTAAAATATACAGCAAGTAAAAATAATCTTCTATGTATATTCCTACAAGGAGATGCACCAGGATTAAAAGAATTATATCAAAACGGTACCAAAGCAGGAGATAATACAGTTATAATAAAGTTGGATAAAAAGAAAGTGTTGAACTATGAAGCGGGATTAGCTGTGAATACAGGAGATAGAAATTTTATATTTATAGATAAAGCCTTATTAGATGAAATATGCTATGACCCAAATAATAATGATGACGGTTCAGAAGAAGATGATAAACTAGAAGTACCATACATAGAAAAAGAACAAAATGAGATGGTAGTATTTGAAGACGATGGAATAGAATATATGCCTATTAAACATTTCTATGATTTTGCAAATACAGAAAATCAAGTAAATGAAGTAAGTGCGGCAATAGATAACAGAAATGTGTATATCAAGGTGAAGTATACAGCAAGTGCAAATAATCTTCTATGTGTATTCCTACAAGGAATTGCACCAGGATTAAAAGAATTATATCAGAACGGTACCAAAGCAGGAGATAATACAGTTATAATAAAGTTGAATAAAAAGAAAGTATTGAACTATGAAGCGGGATTAGCTGTAAATACAGGAGACAGAAATTTTATATTTATAGATAAAGCTTTATTAGATAAAATATGCTATGATCCTAATAATGATGACGATGAAGATGAACAAGACGAAAATAAGGTACCATATATAGAAAAAGAACAAAATGAAGTAGTAGCATTTGGTGATGACGGGATTAAATATATGCCAATTAATCATAATTGTGACTTTACAGATACAGAAGATAAAGTAGATGAAGTTAGTGCAGCAATAGATAATGAGAATATATATATCAAGTTAAAATATACAGCAAATGCAGATAATTATCTATGCATATTCTTACAAGGAGATACTCCTGGATTGAAAGAAATATATCCAAATGGTACTAAAGCAGGAAATAATACAGTAATAATAAAATTAAATAGAAAAAATGTATTAAACTATACAGCAGGATTAGCTATTAATATAGGAGATAGAGAATTTATATTAATAGAAAAATCTTTATTGGATAATATATGCGATGATTCTAATAATAGTAACAATGACGATAATATTAAAAAATATAATGATGTCAATAGAAATATTGATTTTAGAGTATTACCTTATGTCAATAAAGAACAGAATGATTTAATTGTATTTGAAGATGACAATATAGAATATATGCCAATTTCCTATGGAGTTGAATTTGATGAAAAACAATGTATAGTAAATGATATAGGAGCTGTAGTAGACGATAACTGTGTTTATATAAAAATGAAGTATGAATCAAGTGAAATGACAGATATAGGTATTTTCTTACAAGGTAATGCAGAAGGTCTTCAAAAATTTTATAAACAAGGTGTAAAACAAGGTGAAAACACTGTAATTATAAAGCTAGATAAAATGACTGCTTTAAATTATCCAGAAGGCATAGGCATAATTATAGGAGATAGAAACTATGTATTTATTGAAAAACAACTTATAGATATAATGTGTTTAATAGATGTTAGACTAATAAATAAATTACCAGTAGATTAGTAAACAGAAAGCCTAGAAGTCCTTATATAACAAGATAACAAGGGGTCTAGGCTTTTGCTCATCTTCTCTAAAAACTATTCTTAAATTAACTTTTGTTTTTTATTGTTGTTTAATAAGATTATAAACGTATTCAAGCTGAGTATCTATTTTTTTCATATAATCATCATAGGTCAACTCTACTGGATAATCAGGTTTAACCCCAGATACAAGTGGTATATTTTTAACGGGTTCTTCATGCATAATGAGTTGCTGCAATGGTATAGTCAGTTGTAATTTTGTATTTGGAAGATAATATGTAGGAAGAATACCTGCTGTTGTGCTATAGTAATTTCCAGAAGCTTCTTCTCCCACTAAATATCCATTTTTTAACTCTTGAATTCTTTGAGGGAAGATAGACCCACAAGAAAATGATCCTCCGTCTACTAGAGCATATACATTACCTTTGAAATTATTTTCTTTCATAGGTTCAATTTGTTCTAAATCATAAGAATAAAGAGCTTCTTTAATAAGTTTGACCCCTTCTTCTGTCAATTGTTCTTCTGTCATTCCTTCGAGTTCTGATAGAGATTCTTTTAATTGGGTAAAACTTTCCAAGCTTTGTTGACTTTCAGGTGTGAGCAAATCATTTCTTACTAAGTCATAATCTTTAATTGTTTCACTTTTTATAGCATTGAATGGTTGTGATTTTACATATGCCAATATATAATTTAGAAGTTCAAGATCTCCACCTAAATTTCCTCGTACGTCAAAGATTATATTTTTTATTTTAAGGTAGTTAACATCTTCAAAGAATTTATCAACATATAATTTAAAACCGTCGTAATCACTAGGAGCAAAAGTAAAAATTCTAAGAACAGCAGCATTTTTTTCTGGGTGGAATTCTGCTTTTAAAGGTTCTAGTGGATTGCCATAAGAGTCTTTAATATAATTGGAATGTGCGAAAGTATAGATTTTCTGTGTATCCACATCCTCAGATTTAATAACCACTGTTTTAATCTTATTATCTTTCATGTCTTTATATTTAATTGTATGTTTATCTGTATACTTAATCATTTGTGGATATAGAGAATCCAGCATAGCTTCAAGGATTTTATAGTTTAAACCATTTGTTCCAGTTTCACTTCCAGTAGAATACATTAATTTGGATACGATATCATCTACTTTATCGCCATTTATTTCAAGAATTTCAGCTCCTACAGGAATATAATCATTTATGAAATCACAATACATTTTTTTGTTAATAAATTTAACTTTCAATGGTAAATATGATTTATCCTCGTTTGTATTCATTGAAAATCTATTACTTGACATGATTGATGTATGACCATCATTGATGGCATTGACTATATAGGATAACTCATTGTAAAAATCACGAATGGTTGTTTTGTCATTTATCTTAGATTTAGCTTTTAAAAATAGTTCGTCTAGTTTTTCTTTTTTTACACTTTCATATAGATTCCCATGATTCTTTTCTAGTAATTCTTCAAAGACTTGTAAATCTGCTAGGTATGCTTCTTTACTATACTTTAATTCTTCTCCGTAAGCAGTTGTCGCCGTAAACGACAACATACAGATGATAATAAAACTACTGATTATTCTTTTCATTTGTTGTGCCTCCTTATTAATTTTTAATATGTTTTTTATTTAGATTAATTTACTATCTTTATAGATATTACTTTATAAAGATGAATTATGGAATTAATTACCATAATTATATAATAGATTATTAATCTTAATTAATTCTTAAATTAATCTGAAACTTTTCTTGTTTTTATATAGAATTATATTTTTTTATTTCATAGAGTGATGAGGTAATATTATAAATCCTTGATCTATATTTAAGATTTAGTAGATAATATGGAATACGTTTAGTTTAATATTAAGATTTAATTAAGGAATATTTAAGCAATTATTCAAAAATGAATAGTAGAATATAATCCGAGAAGGGTATAAGCCAAAAGAGATATTCTAGATTGAGTCTAATGTAGTTTTAATAAAAGTCTTAGAATATGATACCTAGAAAAGATGAAGATTATTAATCAGTAAGGAGGAATTAAGTGTGAAAAAAACAGTTATATTAATAATGAGTTTATTACTTATTACATCATTATTTACAGGATGTGGGAAAAAAGAGGTAGAAAAACAAGAAGAAGCAGTAACAACAGAGTCAACCAAAACAAAAAAAGTAACAGAAACAGAAAATGCAAATGAAGTAACAGAAGAAGTAATAAAAGAAACAACCCAAGATACTGAAGAACAAGAAATAATGGAAGGAACAGAAGAAACGGTAGTAAATGGAACATGGACACTTTCTGAAAATGGAGATACCTTACGATTAGATGGTACAATTACAGAAACTTCATATGATGATTTTATGAAAGTTTTCAATTCAGATGTCAAAACATTAGTTATAAACTCAGGAGGTGGAGATACTTATTCAGGATTACGGATAGCAAAAGTTATTTATGACAGTAAGATTGATGTTGTTGTAGATAAAATATGTGCTTCCTCAGCAGCAAACTATTTATTCATGGCAGGTAGAAATAAAGTAGTAAAAGAAGGTTCTTTACTAATGTTCCATGGTGGAGTAAATAGTTTTGATATGAAAAATTTAGAAGAGGAACTAAAGAATCAAGGTGCATCTGAAAAGATGATAGAAGAGCAAAAAGGCTATATCACTATGCAGAGAGAATTAGAAAAAGATTTCTATGAGTTAATAGGTATTGATTTAAAGCTTTTAGAATATTCCCATGAGATTACTGAAAAAGTAGGATTCTGGGCACCAAGCCCTGGAGTCTTAAGTTCATTTGGTGTTACTAACATTGAAAGAATGTGGTATCCTGCTACAGATGAAGAGTTTAATAAAACAGTGACAAGTATTAACGAAATGATGGGAACTAATACCACTGTTAGCAATGAAGCTGTTGAAAAATAACGGGAATAGTTGTGGCTATTGCAAAATTTTCTTCTTGATTTTTACAAGCAAAATATGATATACTAAAAAAAATTGAATAGAAACCTTCAGGGCAGGGTGTAATTCCCGACCGGCGGTAAAGTCCGCGAGTGAAAACTGACTTGGTGAAATTCCAAGACCGACAGTAAAGTCTGGATGAGAGAAGGAAAATAACAAAGAGTTTATTGAAAACTTTTGTTATTAAATTAGTCAATGTTAATATATTTATTAATATTTAATTTGACTAACTCATGTATGAATAGATGACCTTGAAGAATTAATTCTTCAAGGTTTTTTGATGTTTTTGATGTATAACAAAGTAATTATCTTTTTTATTGAGTATTTGTATGAAATTATAATTAGTTATACATACATTAGTACTTAACAATAGATACCAACCATCATTTTATTATCTATTGCAAATCAAAAAATCACTTCTCACATCATAAATCAACCTTGCAGATTTCTACTTACAATTAGTATAACCAAGTAACATTATGTTACGAATACTTTGTACTAGGAGGTAGATAAATTGCAATGAAACAATTAAATCCCAAGGAATTAAAAAACAAAGAAAATACTTACAATGAACATATTAAGTACATGCAAAGAGCCATAAGCCTATCAAAAAAAGGTATAGGATACGTTAACCCAAACCCGCTTGTTGGAGCTGTTATCGTAAAAGACGGTTTAATAATAGGTGAAGGCTATCATGAAAAAATAGGTCATAACCATGCTGAAATTAACGCTCTTAATAACTGCAAAAAAAGCACAAAAGGAGCCACTATGTATGTTACTCTTGAACCCTGTTCTCACTATGGTAAGACCCCACCTTGTGTTAACGCAATAATAAAAAGTGGAATAAAGCAGGTAATAGTAGGTATGAAAGACCCTAATCCATTAGTAGCTGGAAAAGGAATCAAAATGCTTAGAGATAATAACATTACAGTTACATGTGGCATCTGCCAACATGAGATACAAGAACTAAATAAAATATTTATTAAGTATATAACAACCAAAAAGCCCTACTGCATTATGAAAACAGCTATGACACTAGATGGAAAAATTGCTACCTCAACAGGTGATTCCAAATGGATAACTAGTGATAGATCAAGAGAATATGTCCATGAAATAAGACATAGGGTGACAGCAATAATGGTAGGTATAGGTACTGTCATAGCAGATAATCCATCATTGACAACTAGATTGACTAACCAAACAGGTGTTAATCCCATACGAATTATAATTGATACAACATGCCGAATTCCTCTACAAGCTAGAGTATTATCAGAAAAAGGAAAAACAATAATTGCAACAACTAATGATGCACCTATAGAAAAAGTGAAAGTACTAGAAAAAATGGGTATCACCATCCTTATGATTGATAAAAAGAATAATAGAGTTGATATGAATAAACTAATGACTAAATTAGGGGAAATGGAAATTGACAGTATTCTATTAGAAGGAGGAAGCAAGTTGAATTATAGTTGCCTAAAAGCAGGTATAATTGACGAAGTATATGCTTTTATCGCTCCAAAACTTATTGGAGGACAACAAGCAATAACACCAATAGGAGGAAAAGGGATTAAACAGATAAAAGATGCCTATACCCTAAAAGATATCCAATTAGAAAAGATAGGTGATGATATATTAATCAAGGGAAAGGTTAATTGGGAGGGCTGAAAATGTTCACAGGGTTAATTAGTGAAGTAGGAGAGATAGTTAAAATAGAAAAGGGAAAACATTCAGCTAAATTGACTATAAAAGCCAGTAATCTTCTTAATGATATTAGGTTGGGCGATAGTATTGCTGTAAATGGCGTTTGCTTAACTGTAACAACCTATAATAAAAATACCTTTACAGTTGATGTTATGCCTGAGACCATGTCCATGACCAATATAAAATATCTACAAAATAAACACTCAGTTAATCTAGAACCTGCTTTAAGAGTAGGGGATAGGTTTGGTGGACACATTGTTACAGGACATATTGACGGTACAGGAACAATAAAAAGTCTACTGAAAGATGACAACGCAACAAGAGTAACCATTAATATCTCAAAAGACCTTAGAAAATATATTATCTATAAGGGTTCAGTTGCTGTAGATGGGATAAGTTTAACAGTCGCTGATATTTCCACGGATAGTTTTCAAGTATCAATAATACCTTTAACAAGTATTGATACGACTATTTTAGAGAAGAAAATAGGTGATACAGTTAATATTGAATGTGATGTTATTGGAAAATACGTGGAAAGTATGTTGCATAATAACACAGATGATAGTCAATCAACAATAAATAAGGATTTTTTGAGGTCAAATGGTTTTATGTAATTAAAGGTATATGACGAAATTAGATATTTAATTTTAGGGTATGAATTTAAAAGTATCTAAAAATAGAATAAATAAATTTAGAGGTGAATAGAAATGAAATTCAATACTATTGAAGAAGCAATAGAAGATATAAAACAAGGTAAAATGATAATCGTGGTAGATGATGAGAATAGAGAAAATGAAGGAGATTTACTTGTAGCAGCTGAGAAAATTACTCCTGAGATAATGAATTTTATGATAAAGAATGCAAGAGGAATAGTGTGTATTCCTATGATGGAAGAAAGACTTAATGAATTAAACATACCATTAATGGTTGATAAAAATACCGACTCCAAAAAAACAGCTTTTACTGTATCAGTAGATTATTATGAATCAACTACAGGAGTATCCGCTTACGAAAGATGTGAAACTGTTAATAAGTTGGTAGATAAAAATATAACTGGGGATAAGTTTACAAGACCTGGTCATATTTTTCCATTGATAGCCAGAGATAATGGTGTATTTGAAAGAAACGGGCATACAGAAGCTGCTGTAGACATGACAAGATTAGCTGATTTGTATCCTGCAGGAGTTATATGTGAGATTGTAAATGAAGATGGAACTATGGCTAGGTTGCCACAATTAATGGAGTTTGCCCTTAAGCATAGTCTTAAAATTATATCCATTGAAGACCTTATTGAATATAGAAAACAACATGAAAAGATTATTGAAAGAAAAGCTATTGCTAAGTTACCAACAAAATATGGAAGCTTCCATATATATGGATATACAAATAAAGTAACGGGAGAAGAGCATATTGCATTGATAAAAGGGAAGATTAATGATGGTGAACCGGTTTTATGCAGAATACATTCAGAATGTTTAACAGGGGATGTATTAGGCTCTACTAGATGTGATTGTGGAGAACAACTTGATGAAGCAATGAAAAGAATAAGTAAAGAAGAAAAAGGCGTAATTATTTATATGAGACAAGAGGGGAGAGGAATTGGATTAATCAACAAAATAATGGCTTACCAATTACAAGATGGAGGCCTAGACACTGTAGATGCGAATCTTGCTCTTGGATTCAAAGAGGATTTAAGAGAATATAGCATTAGCGCTCAGATATTAAAAGATCTTGGTGTAGATAGAGTAAGATTGATGACTAATAATCCTGATAAGATTAATGGTATAGAAAAATATGATATCAATGTTGTGGAGAGAGTACCAATAGAAATCACAAGTAATAAGAATAATGTACATTATTTAAATGTAAAAAAGCAAAAGATGGGTCATATATTAAAGAATCTAGAGCAAAGTTAATTGAGTTAAAGCTTCTATATAGAAGTTTAAATTAATAGTTCTAATAAAGATAATATATTAAGAAAGGAATTGATATAATATGATTACATACGAAGGTAAACTAATAGGAGAAGGATTGAAATTTGGTATTGTAGTAGGGAGATTCAACGAATTCATATCTAGCAAGTTATTGGAAGGTGCTATTGATGCATTAAAAAGACATGGAGTATCGCTTGAAGATATTTCAATTGCATGGGCACCGGGAGCATTTGAGATACCATTAATCTCTAAAAAGATGGCGAAAACTAATAAGTATGATGGTGTTATATGTCTTGGAGCTGTTATAAGGGGAGCTACTGCTCATTTTGATTATGTGGCAAGTGAAGTATCTAAAGGAATAGCTAATGTATCACTTGATACGGAAATACCTGTTATCTTTGGAGTGCTGACTACAGATACCATTGAACAGGCTATTGAAAGAGCAGGAACAAAAGCTGGTAACAAAGGATTTGAGGCTGGTATGGCAGCAATAGAAATGGCGAATCTCCTTCGTAACATTAACTAATAGAAGTCTATATGCAAAGAGGGTATTCAAAAAACTTAAGGCTTTTTGAATACTCTCTTTGTTTAATTTATGTACTCAGTTTTATTCATAGTCAAAATTCAATGATTTGAATTCAATTGGGCTAGATAAAATAATAAGTGTTTCTGTACTCCCATATTGTTGTATTTTGCCAATTAAATATTCTAGGTCAGATGTGTTTTGACATAATACCTTAATCGTCATGGAGTATTTTCCAGTTACATGATGACATTCAACAATTTTTGTGTTTTCTTGAACTAGTGCTAAGAACTCTTTTCTTTTTGCGGACTTAATTGAGATGTTTATAATAGCTTTTACTGTTTTTCCAAGTTTTTTTGGATTAACAATAGCTCTATATCCAGTGATTATGCCACTTTTTTCTAGTTTTCTTACCCTTTCAGCAACAGCAGGTGGAGTTAGTGAAACTTTTTCTGCTAATATTTTCATGGGCATTCTTCCGTCATCTTGCAAATATCTAATAATATCGTAGTCGGTTGAATCCATTTCATCCCTCCTATAAATTAAAATTATATCTTAACAAGGAAATTATAAATTATAGGTTTTCTACTAAAAATAACAATTTTTTTTATAGATACTATTTTTTCTATTACTTAATTGATATTAAATATAGAGTTTAAAATATAAAGCCAATCCCCTTGTTTCAATATGTTTGCAAAAGTCTGACCTTTTCTTTTGCAGTTTAAACATAGTCTACTTTTCTATTATAACAGAAAAATAAAAATAAATCATTAACATACTTCGATTTAAAAAGATAAAATTTTATATTTTTTATAGAGAATAAGTCTAATAAAGCAAATAGAGGATGATTAAATAAAAAAAGAAATATATATGAATAACTTAATTAAATAAAGCTAATAATAAAATAGATATATTAACCAAGCAATTTAATGCATGATATACACAAAAAATAAATATAATGTTAATATACGAATAGAGAGAGTTACATTCAATTAAGAACTATAATTATACCCTAATTATACCCTGAAAGTTACTTAAATAATACATAAGTTTTTAACTTCAAAAAGAGAGTTGCAAATTATTATTTACTAATTTATTTTTCTCTTTTTGTAGCTAAAATATTATCTGATTGGACTATATTTATATAATAATGGTTCAATAAGGAGAATAGGTATCGAAAATTTTATTTAAGATTGGGAGGCATAAGTATATGTCAGAAAAAACGCTTAATCCTTTTAAGATTGCACAAAAACAATTAAAAGAAGCATGCGATGCACTAGGAGAAGAAGATGCAGTATATGAGTTATTGAGTCAGCCTGAAAAAGTTTTGGAAGTTACTATTCCTGTTAAAATGGATGATGGTACAACAAAACTATTTACTGGATATCGTGTTCAACATAACGATGCATCTGGTCCTACTAAAGGCGGTATTCGTTTTCATCCTGGAGTAACAAAAGATGAAGTAAAAGCGTTAGCAACTTGGATGACTTTTAAATGTGGGGTTGTAGGCTTACCATATGGTGGAGCAAAAGGTGGAGTTATCGTTGACCCTACTGTTCTTTCAAAACGAGAACTTGAAAGACTATCAAGAGGATATGTAAGAGCTATTGCTCCAATTATTGGAGAAAGAAGAGATATTCCAGCACCAGATGTTAATACTAATGGTCAAACAATGGCGTGGATGGTTGATGAATATTCCAGCCTAAGAGGTGTTGGTCAAACATTACCAGCTTCATTTACAGGAAAACCTGTTGAATTTGGTGGATGTCTAGCAAGAAAAGAAGCTACTGGTTACGGCGTTATGCTTATGATGAGAGAAGCAGCTAAGTACAAAGGAATGAACATAAAAGATATGAAAATAGCAGTTCAAGGCTTTGGAAATGTTGGAAGTTATGCTGCAATGTATGCTCAAGCTTTTGGAGCTAAAGTTGTTGCTGTATCAGATGTTTCATGTTGCTTATATAATGAAAATGGCTTAGATGTTAATGATATTATGAAATATGCAGCAGAAAATAAATTGATCACTGGTTATACTGGTGAATGTGAAGAAGTAGAAAGAGAAAAAATATTTGGAATAGAATGTGACGGATTTGCTCCATGTGCGCTTGAGAACTCTATTACAAGCAGCACTGCAAAAGATATTAAAGCTAAGATAATAACTGAAGGTGCTAATGGTCCAACTACTCCAGAAGCAGAAGAATACTTATTAGAAAAAGGAGTATTCATAGTACCAGATATATTAGCTAACTCAGGCGGAGTTATCGTTTCATATTTTGAGTGGGTTCAGAACCTACATAACTATTATTGGCGTTTTGACGAAGTACAAGAGAAACAAGAAGTAAAAATGGTAGATGCTTTTGTTAAAGTTACAGATGCCATGGATGAAAAAAAAGTTGATATGAGAAAAGCTGCTTACCTAGTAGCTATTAAGAGCCTTGCAATGCCAATGAGGCTTAGAGGTTGGTTTTAACAATTAACTAAGGAACGATGTAGCAATAGTTTTAGCTTTAACTGTTCGTAGGACACGTTAAAATATTAATTCATCTTATGCAAAAGAAGAGTTTCAAACCCTAGATATTTGCACATATAGGTTGATGAAGAGTATTTAAACCGTTCCGTAGTTAAATTATAGTAATAGATATAGTCTTCCTTAAAGAACTACTAATAACTGTGACTAATACTCTCTTATAATAGATAATAGTATTAATATTAGTAGTAAACGAGTAAAAGCACTAAGACGTAACTTAGTGCTTTTGCTCGTTTTTTGTTAATCATTTTTTTATTATATATTAAGGATAAAAAATTACTAATCATATAGTAGTATTAATTTAATGCACTGTTCAAAGCATGAACAATTGTTTCTTCGTTGAAATCTTTAATATGTTTTTCGTAAACTTTACCATCTTTAGTGATAACTGCAGCAGGGAATTCTTTTATGTCTAATCTATCAGAAATTCCTGTTGATTTGTATACATCTACTCTGTTAACTGATATTTTTTCACCAAAGAAGTTTTCTATTTTTTCTATATCGGTCAAGAATTCTCTTGAATCGGCATCAATGGCATTATAGATATAAGTTAAACCAGGTTTTTCGTTTTGCATGATAACAGTATTGAATGTTTCGTGCTCCGCTATGTATTTCTCTGCGGCAAAACCAGCTATGGCTCCGTCACCAACAGCAGTTGCTACTTGTTTTAACCATTTTTCTCTAACATCTCCACAAGCGAAAACACCTTCAATATTTGTCTGCATCTTATCATTTGTAAGAATATAACCTTGTTTAGTAAGGTTTATCTGATCTTTGAAAATCTCAGTATTAGGTATATAACCAATAAATTCAAAGCAAGTATCACATTTTACTGGTATTTTTTCACCTGTCTTAAGATCTTTTAGTACTACGGTATCAAGATGTTCTTCACCTTCAAAAGAGTCTGTAACAGTATTCCAGATAAATTCCATTTTAGGATTTTTAAGAGCTGCTTCTTTAGCTATTTCATTACAGTCCATGATTCCTTCATCATGCATAACTGATACAATAACCTTATTAGCAAATTTAGTTAAGAACATTCCTTCTTCAATAGCAGCGTCACCACTACCGATAACAACTACATCTTTACCAGTGTTAGCAGCAGCGTCACATGTTGCACAGAATGAAATTCCTTTATCAAATAGATAGTTTTCTTCATTCTTTGCTTTTGTTACTCTTGGACGTCCGCCTGTAGCAAGGACAACTGATTTTGCTATGAATTTATTTCTGAATGTTTCAACTACTTTTTCTTCACCTTTAAGTTGTACACTTTTAACATCTGTCAACTTGAATTTTACACCCATTTTTTCAGCTTGCTTTTTCATCTGATTAGTGATTTCCTCACCCTTAGGGCTGTTCGGAAATCCTGGGTAGTTCTCTATCTCATTGGTATAAGTAGCAAGTCCTCCTACCAAAGCTTTTTCTATAAGAAGAGTACTTAGTCTAGCTCTAGCTGAATAAATCGCAGCAGTAAGACCAGCTGCTCCACCGCCAATAACAACTACATCATAATTTTCAATACGTTTTTCTCTTGGCATGACCAATCCTCCATTTGATTTTAGCTATTATTAATAAGGAAACAAACGTTTAAGTATAAGTTCAAGTAATTGAATAGGATAAATTCAAAACCCACGAATTTTTCCTATTCAAAACATGAACTAAAATACTTAAGCCGTTTGTTACATAAAGAATTTTACAAGTAATTTACTGCCGACGATGGCGCCGAAGAACATGGCTACCGCGAATACCCAGCCTGAGAGTGATAGTGAGGCTATACCGCTGAATAATGCACCTATGTTACATCCGTATGCAATTCTAGCACCGTATCCCATTAGTAAGCCACCTAAAACAGCAGCGAATACTTGTTTTTTTGATTTTATTTTTTTGAATTTGAATTGTGATGCAAGTAGTGTTGCGAGTAAAGCACCAAATATGATACCAAGATTTCTCATAGTACCGGGATCATTCAAGAATCCATTATTAAGTGTAGCTTGAGCTCCATCACTACTAAAGTAGTACCATTTATCTACGCTACCACCAACAGCTTCATATATCCATGCGCCCCAATTAGCGAATACTCCAGATACACCCCAAGGGTTACCAGTTGTAGCTAAAGTTACGATTTGGAATAATGAAAGCAGGATAGCACCTGTTATATAAGGCCATGCATCTTTTAACCACTTTTTATAGAATTCATTTTTACTTACTTTGTTAAAATATTCTTTAAACGAACTCAAAATGACACCTCCGTATAAGGCATTAATTTTATTTGATGATTAGTGAGTTTTTTCGATGATTACTTCCCACTCGCCGTCGTCTACTTCTTCAACTTCAACATTATGTCCATCTTTACGTGCCCATTCTGGAACATTTTTCATGGCACAACTATGATCGATTTGAACAACAAGAACGTCTCCAACAGCTAATTCTTTTAATTTATTTTGAGCCTTTACTAAAGGTACTGGACAAGCTTCTCCTAAACAATCTATTACAACTTCATTCATAATAATATCCTCCTATTTTTTAAATTATTTTTAGTTTGATTTTTTATATTTAATATCTTTGGGGTTTGGGTGTTACTTAATTTAATTATTTGCTTTTGCTTTTTCATATTTGACTGCTGCTATATATAGGAACAAAATGATTAATAACTGGATGATTACAGCACCTAGCCAACCGAATACATCAGGTAAAAAGATTGCTTTACCTTTGCTTATGACATTAAGTTTCCACCATCCAAAATCATGTGCGCCCCATAATGAGCCGACAACAAAAAATACTAATGATAGCAATTGCATCCAGAAGCCTTCACCTACACGCATTAATGTACCTGAAGCACAACCACCTGCAATAACCATACCAATACCAAATAGAAATGCTCCAATAACAGTAGCGAAACTAATTGGTACTACATATCCCATTCCTGGGATTGGAAGACCGTTTTTGAAATAACCATATTTGATTGCTGTAAAGCCTATAGTAGTAACAGCGAATGCTATTAAAACTGCACGTGTAATTGATGTACTACCTGTTAAATATGGGTCACGCATTGAGGCTGTAAAACAGAATCTTGCCTTTTGCAAGATAAAACCAAATAATATTCCAGTCATCCAGAATAACAATGTATTATTAGTTTTAAGTCCTAATAAAACACCAACAACAGCAATAAAAATTAAAACAAGAATACCGATAGGTATCTGATTCTTCTTAGGTTTTCTTCTTCTTGTTCCTGCACGAGAAGAACTTCTCCTAATTGTAGAAGTTGTTCCATTTTCGCTCATGGTAAACACTCCTTAATGATTATTGTATAATTTCATTGAAGTGACATAATAAACTTGACACTTATAAGATTTAATAAGATTGTTGAGTTTTTAACAATTTCCCAATTCCTATGATATCATAGATTTACTAACATCTAATATGCACTTTGCTAATACTGTATTAATTATTTTTATAGCATAATATTTAATAAATAATTCTATATATGTTAAAATAAAGTATAAACTTTATATAGTGGAACCATATCGTATTTATAACATTTAAAATTTTATTGCAATTTTTCCTAGTTTGTTTTATAGTTATGCATATAGAAGATAGTTAATTTGATAACAAAGTTTGGAGGGATAATATGCATTTAGAATCCTTAAAGTATTTTAGAGAAGTCGCATCTGAAAAAAGTATTTCAAAGGTTGCAAAAAAATCACATATTTCTCAATCAGCGCTCAGCCAGCTTATACAAAAACTTGAAGAAGACTTTGGATATAAGCTGTTAAACAGAAGTAACAAGGGTGTTGAACTTACTGAGATGGGAGAAATTGTACTAAAATACTCTAATAATATTATCAGAAACTATGAGACTATGGTGGAAGAACTAGAAACCACCGTAAAACAGTATAACAAAGTAAGAATTAATGGTACTTGGGCGTTGGTTACATATTCTTTACCGTGTGTTATATATAAGATAAAGAAAAAATACCCAAACCATCAATACGAACTTATTGCCAGTCCGAAAGAAGATACAATTACAGATGTTCAAAATGACATATGTGATTTTGGCATAGTCAATGGTAATATTAGTAAAGAGCATGATTTGTTTACTTATGCAATTGGTAAGGAGAAAATAGTTCTGATCGCACCGGGTAAATACAATATTCCTGACAAAATCAAACTTGAGGATTTAACTAAATACGACATGATAATGTGCAATAGTAATAATCATATCAGTAATAACCTGAAAAAAGAATTAAAAAATATAGATAAAGATCTCGATGATTTAAACATTATATTTAATGTGGCTACGGATGGTGCTGTAAAATTAGCAGTAAGTAATGGGTACGGGCTTGCTTTTGTACCTTATGAATCCATAAAACATGAGCTATATGAAAAAACAGTAAAAGTTATTGAAATAGAAGATGTAAGTCTAGATGATGAAATATATCTCATCAGTAAAAAATTCAATAAGCTTACTAAGGCTCAAAGAGAATCCATCGAATATTTTATGGAAATAGGTCAAAAGAGTTTCTGTTAATTTTTAGTTACAGTTATTTCCCATACACCATTAAGGACTTCTTCACATGCAAAGGTACAAGTTGATTTCTTAAAATATTCTTTTATTGATTCTACGACACAACTATGGTCTGTAACTAACATAAAAGATTCTCCGGAACTTAAGTTTTTGAATTCTTTTTTAGCTTTTAGTAATGGTATTGGACAGAAATCCCCAAAACAATCAATTTTATTCATTGTATAACTCCTTTACTAGTGCTTTTCAGGTTGATATGTTAATAATTATATCATAATTGTGGATAAACTAAAATACAAGGGACTGTTATACTAAAAAATAACAAAAAATATAATAAATAGGTTTTATTTACGTATAGCAACTAGAGGTGGTTACAATTGAAGATACCCTTTAATAAACCTTATCATTCAGATAAGGCAATGGATTATATAAAACAAGTAATAGATAGTGGAAATATTGGTGGAGATGGTTATTTTACTAGTAAATGTAAAAAATTATTAGAAACAAGATTAGGCGTAAAAAATATATTATTGACCACTTCTTGCACCCATTCTCTTGAATTGGCAATAAAATTGATTAATATAGAGAAAGACCAAGAGGTTATAATGCCGTCTTATACTTTTCCGTCTACAGCTAACAGTGTACTAGTTAATGGAGGAAAAGTTGTTTTTACCGAAGTTAATCATGATGATTTATGCATAGATGCTTCTAGAATTGAAGAAAAGATAACCCATAGAACAAAAGCGATAATTGTAGTTCATTATGGAGGCAACCCATGTGATATGGATAAAATAATGGGTATTGCTCATAAATATGGACTTTATGTTATAGAAGATGCTGCTCAAGGATTATTCAGTACCTATAAAGGTAGACAACTTGGGACAATAGGACATTTTGGATGCTTTAGTTTTCATGAAACCAAAAATGTTTCAGCTGGCGAAGGTGGAGCTGTCACTATTAACAGTGATAATGAAAACCTTATTAGAAGAGCTGAATATATAAGACAAAAAGGGACTAATCGGATAGATTTTAATAATAAGAGCGTAGAATTCTATCAGTGGGTAGACATTGGTTCCAGTTATTGTCCATCAGAATTATTGATGGCATATCTTTACTCACAATTAGAAAATATTGATGATATCCATAGTAAAAGACTTAAGATGTTTAATAGATACTTAGAAATATTAGATAATATAGAATCAGATAAAATTCAATATTATTCCAAAGGAAATAAGCTAGAAGCTTTCAATGCTCACATATTCTATATTATATTCAAAAAAGAAGCTTATGCAGATGGATTTATGAATATTTTAAAAGCTAATGATATCTCAGCATATAGACATTTTGTTCCACTGCACCTAAGTAAAATGGGGCTATCTCTAGGATATAAAGAAAACGATTTTCCTTATGAAAGAGATTTGTACAAGAAGTTAATAAGGCTGCCCATATATCCTGATATGACTGAAGAACAATTAATCAAGATGGAACGAATAATAAAAAAAGCAATTAATCAGATATAGCAAATATCAAAAATAATGATCTAAACAAGAATGAATTAAGAGAGGAATTCCTATGATTTCAATAATAATTCCTGTATATAATAGTGAAAAAACAATATCATTAGTTTGTGAAAAAATTATCAAAACAATGATAAACAGTAATATGGATTATGAAATCATTTTAGTGGATGATTATAGCATAGATAGCAGTTATGAAATAATGAAAGATTTGTATAAGAAACATAATCATATGACATGTATAAAATTAAAACAAAATTGTGGACAGCAAAATGCTCTGTTATGCGGACTTAGATATGGACATGGAGATTATTATGTTACAATAGATGACGATCTGCAAAATATGCCTAAGGACATTATGATTCTTTTTAATGAATTGAAACAAGGCTATGATGTAGTCTATGGTATACCAGATAGTACAGTTCACAAGGATTATAGAGGAATTGGCACAATGTTGAAAGAATTCATGTTCAGTACAATTCTTCATAAGCCAAAAAATATCAAACTAACTTCTTTTCGTATAATGAAAAAAAGTATTGTACAAATGATTATAAGGGAAAAATTATCCTATATTTATTTGTCAGCCTCAATACTGAAATATACTAAAAATATAGGTAATGTACATGTCCCCTACTATAATAGAATTTATGGTAAATCCAACTACAACTTCAGAAAACTATATAAGTTATTTATTAATATTTTAATATATTATAGTAACATTCATTTATTTAATAAAAGGAAAAAAAATACTCCCCAATATGTTATTGAAGAAGTTTTAAAGGCTCACTAGATAGCTATAAGACCAAGAATGAAAGGATAAGAATTATGAAGTTAATGATACTAGGTGCATCAGGTGCTCAGCTGAATGCAATAAAAAGGGCAAAAGAATTGGGATACAAAGTAGTAGCAACTGATTACTACACTAATTCACCAGGAAAACAAATAGCAGACGAATGTGGATTAGCAAGTACTTTTGATTACGAAGAAACTCTAAAAGTTGCTTTAGAAACAAAGATAGATGGTATCATGACTACAGGAACTGACCAGCCAGTTTATACTGTCATTAAAGTAGCTGATAAACTTAGTTTACCAAGATTTTTATCTGTAAATACAGCCTATGCAGTAACTAACAAACGAATAATGAAAGAAAAATTTTTAGAAGCAGATATACCTACTCCCGATTATAGAATCATAAAAAAAGATTTTACTGATAGTCAGTTAGAAGGACTGAAATTCCCAGTTGTAGTAAAACCCTTTGATTCTCAAGGTCAGCGAGGCATTTTTAAGTTAAATACAATAAAAGAAGTTAGACTTCACTTTGATCATGTCATTAAACACTCCAGAGAAGATTCTATACTAGTGGAGAGTTATTACAAAAATGACGAAATAACTATTAGCGGCTGGGTTCGAGATGGAAAAGCAAAAGTATTGACAATTACTGACCGTGTAACCTTTGATAACGATAAATATATAGGAATATGTTCATCTCATGAATTCCCTTCAAAACATTACAAACAATACAAAGAGGAATTCATTGCATTAACTGATAAGATAGTAGATGCCTTCAACATTAGCCAAGGACCAATCTACTTTCAACTATTTGTCGGTGATGAAGGAATAAAAGTTAACGAAATAGCTTGTAGAATCGGCGGTGCATATGAAGACGAATTCATACCCCTTATAACAGGTGTAGATATCTTGAAAATGGTCATAGATTCTTCTATGGGACAAGATATTGATTACTACCCTCTTGATAATTACAATATTGAAAACAACAAAAACTACCTAACAGTACAATTATTCTTCGCAAACTCCGGCACAGTACAATCCATAACCGATAGAGATGAAATAATTGAACTAGACGGTGTTTATAATATGAACTATAACTACAAAGAAAATGACTTCATAAAACCAATAGAAAATGCATCAGTACGCGCAGGATACGTAATAGTAACAGGCAACACCAATCAAGATATCCAGAAAAAAGTTGACAACTTATATAAAAAAATGTTGATGCTTAACAAGCAAGGTAATAATCTAATTATAAACCGAGATTATTATAAGAGGTATACTGATTAATATTGTTTTTTATCTATAATATAAAATCTGAATTAGCCAATCGTTATGCTACTAAGAAGAAAAAGTGTTTTGTGATTATATTAAGATTACTATTTTGCAAAAGCCAAGTCCGAACGAAACTCTTTTTCTGACTTATTTGCATTATATCAAATAAAAACTTTAATAAATACTTAGTATAGAAAGGATAACATACTAATGAAAATGAAACCAACATTAATATTAACAATCTCAATGATTATGCTATTAATGACAGCATGTGGAAAAAAACATGACAATACTGTCAAGATCGCCCAGCAATATGGTCTAGCTTATGCCCCTATCCAAATAATGAAAGAAAAAGGTTTCCTTGAAGAAGCCCTACCTAACAATAAAATTGAATGGGTCAAACTCTCTAACACAGCAGCTATTCGTGAAGCTGTTCTTGCAGATAATCTTGATGTAGGATTCATGGGAATACCACCTTTCCTTATAGCCCTTGATAACGGTATGAAGTGGAAAATGATGACAGGTCTTTCTAGCTGTCCAGTTGGTCTAGTCACATATGATGAAAACATAAAGACCCTTAAGGATTTTACTCCAAAAGATAAAATAGCTCTACCCCAGCCAGGAAGTATACAGCATATCTTACTTGCTATGGCATGTGAAAGAGAACTTGGCAAGGCTGATGCCCTTGACAATCAATTAGTTTCCATGAAACATCCAGATGGGTTTCAGGCATTAACTGCCAAACAAGATATAAAAGCACATTTTACTTCTCCACCCTATTTATTCGAAGAATTAGCCAATGAAGATAACCATATGGTTATAACTGGTGAAGAAGCAATGGGAAGTGAATTTACTTTTATCGCAGGTGCTTGTACTGAAGATTTTTATACTAATAACAAAAAACAATACTCTGCACTAATAGAAGCTATCAATAAATCTATAGAATTCATGATAAATAACGAAGATGAAACTTTAGACATATTGTCTAATTTATATGAGATGGATAAAGAAAAGTTGAAAAGTTATCTTAATTACGAAGGGATGAAATACGCTACAGACATTCAAGGTGTAGACAAATTCGTGGATTTCATGGTAAGGAACAACTATCTTAATAAATCCTACAAAAGTGAAGAGGTCATATGGGAATGAAAAAATTATATATACATCGATTTCTATGGATAGGATTTTTTATAATCATATGGGAAGTTACATATTATTCTAACGTATACGCTAGACAGATTTTCCCTTCAATCGAGCAAATTATCAAATCTCTAGGTGTTAGCATTACTAAAGGTGATTTGTTGATGCAGATAGGATTTTCTTTCATCATAATTTTAAAAGGGTTACTGATAGGTATTGTTCTATCTGTATTATTAAGCTTTTTAGATTACTTCTTCAACAATTTCAGTAGTCTATTAGATACAATAATCGGTATACTCCACCCTCTTCCAGGGATTGCGTTACTTCCATTAGTCATCATTTGGTTTGGTGTTGGAGAAAAAGCGATTCTCGTAATTATAGTACACTCTGTTTTATGGCCTATGACTATTAACATGAAAACAGGTTTTAGGTCTGTGGACAATGTATATATAGAAGTCTCTAAGAATCTTGGTATGAATATATGGCAGATTTTTTATTATGTCCTAATACCACTAAGCCTGCTTCATATAGTATCTGGATTAAAGATTGGCTGGTCTAGAGCATGGCGAGCACTAATCAGTTCTGAAATGGTATTTGGAGCAATCGGACCCTTTGGTGGTCTAGGATGGTTTATCTTCGAAAAACGAGTGTATATGGATACTCCTGGAATGTATGCTGGTTTAGTTGTTATAATTATAATTGGTATGATTATGGAAGATTTTATCTTTGGCAGACTGGAAAAGAAATGTGAAGAAATATTATCATGATATAGTAGTTATCTTATAAATCTTTATTTTCCAATCATATTCCATCATGTACCTAGGTATCCTTATACCATATAGAGAATTACTGAACTCATGAATAAGGGCACAATTTTCTTCTATATACTTGTTGATTTCATCGTAATAATGATCGTTTCCATAGAGGATATTCCATCTAGGATTTCTGTGAATGTAATCCAATTCTTCTGTATAGATGATATATTCAATATTATTGTCTACTATATAATCCCTGAAAGGTATATTATTTTCTTCTAGAAATGTTAGATTCCTATAATCCAGTAATCTATCATTATCAAAATAAAATTCCATATTGAGATTGCCTAGAGTTTTTGCATCTGAAGGAATGACACTCAACTCATCTAAATATGCTTCATAATTGTAGATCGTATATAGCCTTACCTCTTTTAAGGTATAATACGAAGATAAAATAATTGATATTCCCATAAAACATATTATTAACTCTTTTCGATAATCAACAACCTTACATATTAAGGCAAGAGTAAGTAAATAGAAGAATGGAAAAATAAATATAATGTTTGTTTGATTATATCTGCCAATAATGATAAAACCAATATTGATACCTATAACACATGTCAACAATCTAAGAATAGGTAGACCAGAAAATGATTCTTTCTTGTTACTATTCTTATCCCCCAAATATTTAACCGATAAATATAGAATTGATGATATAGTTATGATAGCAAAAATGATAAGATAAACTTGTATAGGTGGTGTGTAATAAGTACCGCTTATACCAAGATATAACTTTTTGTAATAATATGGAATTGTTAATATTTTATCATAAAAGCTGGAACTTACCCCTAGAGTCTCACCAAAATTAGTATAATGAGTAATGAAATCTGCATCACCAATAAAACTTAGAATGACAAATATTAATGCAGTAAGCCCAGTAGTCATAATTAATGTTATTAGATGGCTGAATTTTTTAGTTTTATGGAATACGTCAATTATATATAATAATCCAAAAACAACAGCTATAACAAAGCTATTTGGATGAATCCCTACAGATAAACCTATGATAAGTCCAAGTAGAATGTGTGGATTTATTTTTTTATTGCCCAGTGGTGATAAAAAATGATAGAATCCAAGCATAAAGAAAAATACGATAATACTCTCTTGTCTTGCAAAATGGGAAGCATATATAAATTGTATGTTTACACTAAATAATATAGTCAGTAATACCGAGTATATACCATTTTTAAATATTTTGGTGCATATACAATAAAAAAGAATCAACGTGAATATACTAAAAATAAGAGAAACCAATCTCACTGCAAAGATGTTATAACCAAAAACAAGTATAAAAGGCATTTGAATTAAATGGAAGATTACTTTTATGCTATGAGGGAATCTTGGATAAATATTAAAAAATGTTTCAGTACAATAGATTGATTTACTTTCCATCATGTTCCTTGTCAAGCCGCTTAACCAAGGTTCATCAGAATGAACGAAGGGAAAAATTTCTAGATAACTCAAGCTTATAATGAAGTATAATATTAGATAGACAGCAATTATAAAAAAATAATATTTTTTAGAAGTTTTCATATCAATCAATCCTCGTATTTAACAAAATTTAGTAGTTTGCCTTATTATTCACATAGTTACTATAATTATATCACAATAATTAACTAAAATACACGTTATATAAGCCTAATTAAATAATTGCTATAGAGCCAGTAATTATTTAGTTCTATTAAGCTTATAAAATCAAGGAAAATATATTGAACTTATTGAATAGGTGTATAGATGTTTAAGTTCAATATATATCACACTATTCAACTATCAAATACTATATCAGCAAAACTTATAACCATCTTAAAAATTAATAGTGTATAATTGTATCTATAAGAAAAAAAGTTGAGTTTAATAATTCCCCAGTTTGTATATTATTTAACAATGGTCAATGGTGTTAGTTGTTAAATATCTAACAATTAACAAGGTCAAGAAGTATCAGTACATAAGTAGATTGAAATAATTATTTCTACTCTACTTATAACAACAAGGTTAATATTGAATTATAAAGTTCAATATATGACATGTTTACTAATATAATCAGAAAGTATTTCTAGCAGTTCTAGTTAGAAATATATAGGAGGAGTTAGTCATGAAGTATGGAACTAACCATAAGAGAGGTATTTTACTTCCTCTATTGATTGTGTTTGTTTTGCTTTTTACTTCCTGTAATAATACTAGCTATAAAGGAAGTAATAATGTTGTAGAACCAACTGAAGTTAAAGAGGCAATGAATAATAGTGACGTAATTATCATTGATGCAAGAGCAGAAGAAGACTATGCAAAAGGACATCTTGAAGGAGCAATTAGTCTTAATCCAGACAGTCTTACTATATCTGAACCAATTAAAGGTATGTTAGCTCCAAAAGAGCAGGTTGAGAAGGTATTAAGTGAAAAAGGAATTTCTAATAATAGTACTTTGTATATCTACGATAATAGCGGCGGTGTATATTCAGGTCGTGTATGGTGGGTACTAAAAGTCTATGGACATGATAATGTAAAAGTTATCAATAATGGTCAAAGAGGTTTAGAAAAAGCTAAACTTCCTATGTCTTTAGAAGTACCGGAATTAGAACCAACTGAATATGTTGCCAAAGAAGCTAACAGCGATATGATAGCTACTATGGATTATGTTAAGACTGTTGCAGAAAATGAAGATAGTAAAGAAAAAATTATAGATGTAAGAAGCAAAGCAGAATATGAAGAAGGGGCTATTCCTAACGCTATATTATATCCCCATACAAAAAATTTGTATACAGATGGAACATTCAAGTCAGCTAGAGATACATTTTTGTTCTATAAGGATTTAGGTCTTGATAAAGATGATACAATCATTCTTTATTGTAAATCATCATTCCGTGCAACACAAACAGCACTATTACTTGATGAAGCAGGTTTCAAAAATGTAAAAGTGTATGATGGTGCATGGTTAGAGTGGTCTGCTGGTGATATGCCAACGGAGAAAGAAGAAAAAACAGTACCTGACTCCGGGGATGCTTCATAATTATCATGATTTTATTTAAATGGAGGGAACATAATGAAAAAACTTAATAAGTTAGTAGCTTTACTTTTAATGGTAGTCATGGTATTAAGTGTTGCAGGTTGTGGTTCTAAGAAAGATGATACTGCAGGATCAATGGATTTAAGTAAAGGTACAGAAAGCAATACAGATACAACTAAAGATGATGACACAAAAAAAGATGACGATGCAGAAGCATTTAATCTAGAAGAAGGCATTAATGCTTATTACGCAAACATGCCAGATCATATTTACAAAATCAATCAAAAAGAATTTATTGATAAAGTAAAAGCTAATGATGATATGGTTGTTGTTGACATCCGTACAGAGGAAG
Source organism: Vallitalea maricola (assembly GCF_036985595.1). Lineage (NCBI taxonomy): Bacteria > Bacillati > Bacillota > Clostridia > Lachnospirales > Vallitaleaceae > Vallitalea > Vallitalea maricola. The sequence goes on from NZ_BTPU01000060.1 coordinate 74,797, forward strand.
ATTATAAGAAAGGTCATGTAAAAGGAGCATATAATGCACCTTGGGGACCTGCAATTGCTGAGAATATTACAAAAATTTCACAGGATAAAGAAGTCTTCATTTACTGTTATTCAGGACAGACAGCAGGTCAAGCTGTAATGACATTGAACTTAGCTGGTATTAATGCAAGAAGCGTTAACTTAGGATTCAACTTTGGTATATCCAAGGTTGAAGGCTATGAAGATGTTATTGAAGAAACAGTTAATGAGTTTGGTTCAGAAACTTATGATGTACCAAAAGAAGTTCAAACTGCATTAACAGATTATTATAATGGTTTAGCTGATGTAAAAGATACAAAGTTCAAAAACTATAAAGTATCTGAAGATAATCTAAAGGCCATGATTGATAACAAAGAAGATTTCTACTTATTATCAATCAGAGGTGAAAAAGATTTTAATGAAGGACATATAGCTGGAGCTAGTAATATACCTTGGGGAGCAGGAATGGAAAAACAATTTGCTACTCTTCCAAAGGATAAGCCAGTTGTTGTATATTGTTATACAGGACAGACAGCAGGACAGACAGTTGCAGGACTTCGTTTATTAGGCATAGACGCAGTTTCATTAAATGGTGGATTAGGTATGGATGCAAATGCTCCACTTGGATGGTCTAATAAAGGATATGAAGTTGTAGCTGATGGTGTAGTTGAAGCAGGCGTTAATTCTTACTTCGCTAATATGCCAGAGCACATTTATAAGATTAATCAAAAAGAATTTATTGAAAAAGTAAAAGCTGACGAAGATATGGTAATTGTTGATATCCGTACAGCAGAAGATTATAAAAAAGGCCATGTAAAGGGAGCATATAATGCACCTTGGGGACCAGCTATAGCAGAAAATATTACTAAGATATCTCAGGACAAAGACGTATATATCTACTGCTATTCAGGACAGACAGCAGGTCAAGCTGTAATGACATTAAACTTAGCTGGAATCAATGCTAGAAGTGTTAACTTAGGATTTAACTTTGGTATTTCAAAAGTTGAAGGATACGAAGACGTTATAGAAGAAACTGTCAACGAATTCGGTTCAGAAACATATGACGTACCAGAGGAAGTAAAAGCAGCATTGACAGCTTACTATAATGGTTTAGCAGATGTAAAAGAAACTAAATTCAAGAATTACAAAGTATCTGAAAAGAACTTAAAGACTATGATTGATGATAAAGAAGACTTCTATCTATTATCAATCAGAAGTGCAAAGGACTTTGAAGAAGGACATATAGCTGGAGCTAGTAATATACCTTGGGGAGCAGGAATGGAAAAACAATTCGGTACTCTTCCAAAGGATAAGCCAGTAGTTGTTTACTGCTACACAGGTCAAACAGCAGGTCAAACAGTAGCTGCCCTTAGATTATTAGGTTATGATGCTGTATCACTTAATGGTGGAATGGGCATGGAAATAAATGCTCCACTAGGATGGATTAATAATGAATTTGAAGTTGTAAAATAATAAAATATAGGTTTTTATAAACTGTCAGTGAGAAATTGCTGGCAGTTTTTTTAATCTTACAGGAAACTTCCTATGGAAGATGAGGCGTAGCCTCTTTTCTTGTTTATTGATTGTTCTGCGATAATGATTTGACATATAAAGTTTTTTATTCTATAGAAATTCAAATTGATAAGATGTATATAATAGCGCAAATATGGACAACTTGATAATGAGATATATTTATTTATTAAGACTGAAAGGCTATTAAAAAGTAATAATAAAGGAAGGGATAAGTATGAAAACTATTATTGGAATTAAAGTAAGCAATCGCCTAGAAGAAGTTGACAGGATGCAGGATATCCTTACAGAACAAGGCAGTATTATCAATACAAGATTAGGATTACATCAAGGTAACACCTCCAAAGAAGGTATTATCCTGTTAGAGTTAACTGACGAAACTGAAAGTAAGTGTAACGAATTAGAGGACTCATTAAAATCAATAGAAGGTATTGAAGTTAGTAAAATGACCTTTTCTTAAAAAATAGTATTAAAGAATATAAATAGCTAGACAAAAGGTACAAAAATAATTTTTGTACCTTTTTTATTTTAGGAAAACAAATCGAACTTTTTACTTGACATTACTTGGATATCCAAGTATAATTTGAATAAACTTGGACATCCAAGTAATTTTATATATGACATAAAAAGAATTATTCTTGAAAGGAAGTGATATCATTGAAGGCTGATAATACATTATATTTAATTGGAAAGGTTAGAGTCTTGATTAATCAATTTATTATCTCAGAATTAAAGAAAAAAGGGATTAATGGAATTGTACCTTCTCATGGTAATATAATCCTATCACTTTTAAAAAATAAAAGTTTAACTATGAGTGAACTAGCAGATAAGATTGGTAAAGATCCATCTACAATAACAACCTTAGTTAAAAAATTAAATGATTTTGGATATACCCAAATGATAAAAGACGAGGAAGACAAGAGAGTTAACAGAGTGTCATTAACCTCTAAGGGAAAAGAATTAGAGGAAGCATTTATTATTATATCTGAAGAAATACATAATAAACAATATAATAATATTAGTGACAACGAGAAAGAAGTTTTTAGACAGGTACTAAATAAGATGATAGACAATTTTAGTTAAAACAAAAGGAGGTAAATTCTATGAAAAGATTACTTATAATACTATCCTTAGTATTACTTAGTGGATTAATATTATCAGGTTGTAAATCTAAATCAAATAAGGACAATACATTGACTATAGGAATGGAACTTGCATATCCGCCTTTTGAAACAAAAGATGAAGAAGGCAATCCAACAGGTGTAAGTGTAGACCTGGCAAAAGCATTGGGCGAATACTTGGACAGACCTGTAACAATTGAAAATATCAACTGGGATGGATTAATACCATCACTACAGACGGGAAAAGTAGATGCGGTAATATCTTCAATGACAATAACTGAAAAACGTGGAGAGGTAATTGATTTTTCAAACCCATATGCCCATTCCTATCTAGGATTATTAGTAAATAAGAACTCAAATATAAATGATATCCAGGACCTAAACCAAGAAGGTAAAATAATTGATGTGAAGAAAGGTACAACAGGCTATCTGTATGCAACAGAGAATCTTACGAAAGCAAAGATAAATGGACTTTCATCAGAGAATGCATGTGTAATTGAAGTAACACAAGGTAAAGCAGATGCTTTCATATATGACCAGCTTACCATATATCGTCAAAACAAACTGAATGAAGAAACAACAGAAGCAATATTGATACCATTTCAAGATAGTGAAAGCTGGGGAATAGGAGTAAAGAAAGGCAATACAAAATTACTTAATAAGATAAATGACTTTATAAAAGAATTTAAAGAAAATAACGGATTCAATGGAATTACTGAAAAATATCTAAAAGAGGAAAAGGAAACATTTGATGAACTTGGTTTTCCTTGGTTCTTTGATTAAGGTGAAAATATGAGACGAACAGATGATAAAAAAGTAACAGTTCTTAATAAAGTCATTAGTGCTGCATTAGTCATAGTAATTATAATATTTTTTTTGTGGGTGTCCATAAAAGCCATTGACCTGAAACTTGATTTTACAACTTTATTAGAGTATAAGCAAAGACTATGGCAGGGTTTTTATATGACTATCATAATATCTATAGGAAGCTTATTACTTAGTTTGCTAATAGGATCAATTACTGCCATAGGACAAAATTCTAAGATATTGACAATTAGCTATCTATGCAAAATATATATACAGATTATAAGAGGAACCCCACTACTTGTTCAAATATATTTTTTCTATTATATTATCGGTACTGCATGGGGTGTTGATAACAGATATATAGCAGGAATAATCATCTTATCAATATTTGAAGGAGCTTATATCTCAGAGATTATTAGAGGTGGGCTAGAAAGTATAGATATTAGGCAATATGAGATATCAAAAGCTATTGGACTAACACCAAGAAAAACATTCCGATTTGTGACTTATCCTATATTGATGTCACGAATATTACCAGCATTGACAGGGCAGTTTGCATCTATTATAAAAGATTCATCCCTATTATCTGTAATAGCATTAATTGAACTGACACAAACAATACAAGAAATATCGGCAGTTAATTTTAGGATGTTTGAGAATTATATATTTGTAGGAGCGTTGTATTTTATACTTACCTTTGCAGTTTCCATGTTATCCAGAGTGTTTGAGAGGAGGTACAAGCATGAATATAGAACTAAAAAATATCTGTAAAAGTTATGGTGATAGTATTGTGTTGCAAGATATTAACTATGAAGATGATATTAATTCTATTGCAATCATTGGTCCGTCTGGCGGAGGGAAATCAACCCTACTCCGAATAATTGGAGGACTACTTACTCCAAGCTCTGGTGAAATGTACATTGATGGTAAAAAAATAAATTTTGATGAGAAGTCACTTGTTATGCTCCGTAGAAACATTGGGTTTGTATTCCAGTCCAAAGGATTGTTTGAGCATTTGACAGCTATGGAAAATGTTATACTTCCTCTAATACATACTTTTGGCATAAACAAAACTGATGCAGTCCAAACAGCTAGTAAACTATTTGATAGATTTGGATTATCAAGGGAAAAGGATAAATATCCGTCACAACTATCCGGTGGACAGCAGCAAAGGATATCTATAGCTAGAGCGGTGGCTATTAAACCAAAACTGCTATTATTGGATGAACCTACGTCTGCGCTAGACCCTGAGTATACTGGTGAGGTTCTAGACATGCTTAATGAATTCCAAAATGATGGATTAGATTCAATAATAGTTACTCATGAAATGGGTTTTGCCAAGAATTCATGCGATAAAATCATTTTTTTAGCAGAGAATACGATTTTAGAAAGTGGTAAAAGTAGCAAACTTTTTAGGGAGCCGAAAACTAAGGAGTTAATAAGTTTCTTGGATAAGATTTTGGAGTGGAAAATTTAATAAACATTGACATATTATGATTTATGTTTTAAACTAGAAAAAAATTGAATAATTGGAGTAGGTGGCAATTTTTATTGCATAATAGGGAATCAGGTGTAAAACCTGAACGGTCACGCCGCTGTAATGTGGAGTAGTTTTACATTAACCCACTGTATTAGTAATAGAAGTTACTTCTTTGAAAGTAATCAAATCAAGAAGTAATCTTTAATAATATGGGAAGGGGTAGAATTACAAGGAAACTAAGTCAGAAAACCTGCCTGTCTCTAAAACACTTTCACTTATACGAAGTGAAAACTCTGCGAGTGACGGAGGGTGTGGAATACTTGATATAATCTTGTGAATAGATATTTGCTGTATTAGGTAGGCAGGAATTTCCCTTATTTATGCTATAGAAACATTACATAGAATGTTTTATTGTGGAAAATATTTTGATATACATACAAACTAAGTATTTTTAAAGTGCTTGAGTAGGTGTGTGTAATATAGGGAATGGTAGCCAAATTATAGCAGATTGGAAATATAGAATTATATTGATGATTTTCATGCTTTTTAACTTGCAGAAGTTAAGGGGCATTTTTTATTGCAGTAAATTAATATGTGTATTCACACTGCAGTTTAAATAATCCAATTATATTCTAAGACAAATAAAATTGATGTTGTATGGAGGAAAAAAAGGATGAATAAAAAACTAGCTATCATATTTACTTTAATAGGATGTATGATCATTTTAAGTTTTACAGGGTGTAGTAATGATAAGAAAACAGAAAAGAAAGAAGTTAGCGTAGAGTCAAATGGAATGGAAAAAGATAACTCACAAGAAAAAGATTCTGGCGAAATGGCTAAAGAGAAAGATAAGATGCCAAAAGAAATGGATAAAAAAATGCCAGAAGGTATGGATAAGAAGATGCCAAAAGGTATGGGTGAAGGCAAAATGCCATCTATGGGTGGTGCTGTAATTACTGTATCAGAAGGTGAAGGCTATCCAGTTACTATTACTGATATGTACGGTAATGAAGTAACTTTAGAGAAGAAACCAGAAAAAATAGCAGCAATATCAGGTACTTTTCTAGGAGTCTTATGTGATTTAGGAGGTAAATCAATATGTACATCTGAGACTGGCGGTGGTGCTCCTGTAGATCCAAAGGATATAGAGGGATTACCAGTAGTAGGTAAAGTTTATAATCCTGATATTGAAAAAATTGTTGCATTACAGCCAGAATTGGTAATAGCTCAATTTGGTTTACAGAATGGAGTTATTCCAGTTCTAGAACAAAGCAAAATAAAAGCTTTGGCTTTACATATGAGAACATATGAAGATGTTATAGACAATATTAGAGCAATAGGACGTATTATTGATGAATCAAACAAAGCGGAAGAAGTTATCGCCGACATGGAAAAGGAAAAGAAAGAGTTAGTTGATAAATTACCAGAGGAATCTAAAAAAGTAGTTATACTATATGCTACATCAAAAGATGTGTCAGTAAAATTACCAAAGAGCATAGCTGGGAATGTAGCAGATATATTGAAACTTGAAAATATAGCAGCAGGTTGTGCACCAGAAGGAATGGGTGGAGAAACTACACCTTTCAGTATGGAATATATTATTGAAAAAGACCCAGATGTAATCTTAGTAACAAGTATGTTAAGTTCTGATGAAGATGCAAAAAAAGTTATTAGTGAAAAATTAGGAAAAGACCTAGTATGGAAAGAATTAAGAGCTGTTAAAGAAGGAAATATAGTTTATCTACCACAAAAATACTTCTTATACAATGCAGGTTGTGACTTTGTTGATGCCATTGAGTATATGGCAAAAGGTGTATATCCTGAAGTATTTGGTGGTTTAGATGAATAAAACCATATCAAAAGATAGTAATAAAATAGCATTTATCATAGCATTTGGAATTTTATTGATAATAGCTTTTTTATTAAGCAATGCTAAGGGAAGCATGAATGTTTCTATGAAAAGAATATTAGAAGTAATTATTAACAATGATGGTTCAGCTGAAAGATTGGTAATATGGAACATCAGATTACCAAGAACTATAGTAGCAGGATTAGTTGGAGTTAATCTAGCTTTGTCTGGGTGTATATTGCAAGGGGTCATGCGGAACCCCTTGGCTGACCCAGGTATTATTGGTATATCATCAGGAGCTGGACTTGCAGGGATAATCATATTGATACTATTTCCAAAGTATCAGATGCTGGTTCCACCATTTGCGTTTGTTGGTGCAATGGGGGCAGCGATAATGATATATGTATTATCTTGGAAAGGTGGTATACAACCAATAAGAGTCATACTTGCAGGTGTTGCAGTATCAACCTTGCTAGGAGCAGGTATATCTGCATTGATGGTATTCTTCAGCGACAGAGTACATGGTGCATTAATGTTTATGAACGGTGGATTATCTGCTAGAAGCTGGCCTGAGTTGTGGACAATTTTACCATATACCATTATAGGATTGATTATACTATCTTTTATGTCGGAAAAGCTTAATATACTTATTCTAGGTGATGATATTGCAAGAGGTGTGGGGCTTAATGTTGAATTAGTTCGTTTCGGGTTAACGGCAGTTGCGGCTATGTTGGCTGCCAGTGCAGTATCAGTAGTTGGTTTATTAGGATTTGTTGGTCTTATTATTCCTCATAGTGTCAGACTTATGGTTGGTAATGATTATAAGTACTTAATTCCTGGTTCATCATTATTGGGAGCAGCAGTGGTTATGTTGAGTGATACTTTTGCTCGTACTGTATTAAGTCCTGTTGAAATACCAGTGGGAATTGTTATGGCAATCTTAGGAGTACCGTTTTTTCTATATTTGTTAAGAAAAGATTAAAATACATATAGATGAGAGTTGGTTGTATGGAAGAGATACTAAGAGCTGAGAATTTATCAGTTAAATATAAAGAGAACCAAGTTATAAAAGACCTGAATCTAAATATAGGAAAGGGTAAAATCTATGCAATAATAGGACCTAATGGTTCAGGTAAAACAACATTATTGAGAACATTATCAAGGAATATCAAGCCTAATAAGGGCAAAGTTTTTTTAGATGGAGAAAATATATCTGGTATCAAAAGCAAGCAGATAGCTAGAAAAATGGCTGTTTTATCTCAGATACATGGTAGTAATACAGATGTGACAGTAAGAAATCTGGTAGTATATGGGAGATACGCTTACAAAGAGTGGTGGAAGGGAGATAGTGAACAAGATAACGATATAGTTGATTGGGCTCTGGAAACTACTAATATGAAGGATTTTGCTAATAAGAAGATGTGTAATCTATCTGGTGGTGAAAAGCAGAGAGCGTGGATTGCAATGGCTATTGCTCAGAAACCAGAGATATTATTGTTGGATGAACCTACAACTTTTTTGGATATAAGCCATCAGTTAGAGGTATTGGAATTGGTTGAGAGTCTTAATAAAGAGAATGGTATTACTATACTTATGGTGTTGCATGATATTAATCTTGCTGCTAAATATTCGGATGAATTGATAGTCATTAAGGACGGAGATGTTTATTTGAAGGGGGAACCTTGGGATATAGTAAGTAAGGAGAACCTGAAGGATGTTTTTAATATTAATGGGGATATAACAGAAGATAAAGAGAGTGGGAAGCCGGTGTTTTTTCCTAGATTAGTGAGGTAGCTATAGTATATTATTGGGGGACAGTCAGGGTAAAGTGTTATAATCACTTGCCTTACCCTGAGAGCGGCCGGTCTGCGTGATTATAACACTTTACCCTTCTGTCTTCAGATAGTTAGTATGAGAATTGAGGGCTTCGTTTGTGTAGAAGTAGTCAGTAGTGTGAAATGTAGTGATTTTAAATTAATGGAGAGAGGGAATTGGTGTGAAGGTAACTGTGATTTCTGTTTCTACATCGGTGATAACAGGATTGATTAAGGTACAAGAGGATATTAACAGCAGGTTTAATGATGTGTTGGAGTTACGTTTGTTTTATGCATCTAGGGCATTAGAGGATAGTAAGCTTGAGGATATGGAGAGTGATATTGTTGATTCGGATGTCACTTTTGTAGATTTGATGGGAAGTCCTAAGAAGGTTGTAGGGGCTGTAATGTGTGGATTAGGGAAGTGTAAGGGGAATGTAATACCTATAGGTGGAGCAGGTAGGAATTTTCTGCGACTTGGGGAATTGACTTCTAATGATATGGGGATGAATAAAAAGAGTAATAAGAAGTCCAGGAAACCTATGGATATGAGTAAGATGCAGAAGATGGCTGATATGGCAGAAAAAATGGGAAAGCTGATTCCTGTTGGGAAGCCAAGGGATATGCGTAATTTTGTTCAGATAGGTAAATATTTTCAGAATGCTACTATTTTACAATTGACTAACATGATGTATCTGTTGTTAAGAGATTATGGGAAAGTAAAAGGTATTCCCAAACCTCAAGAATCTGAGAAGTTACCTGACATTGGTTTATGTGATCCAGAGACGAAAATGTATTTTGATGATTATAAGGAATATGCTGATATTCATGGATTTAATAGTAGTAAGCCTACAGTAGCTTTATTATTTTATGGACATACTTATCCAAATGATACTTCAGTTTGTGTTTCCAAAATAGCGAAGCAAATTAGACCATTCGCAAATGTATTGCCAATAGCTTTTTCCAAGACTAAGACAGATAATCAAGATTTATTGAAAGAATTGTTATTACATGGGACAGGTAGAAAAGTTAATCTAATCATTAATTTTATGTCATTTAGATTAGGTGCTGGACCTATGGGTGGAAATGCTGATTATGCAGTTAGCATTTTGGAAGATGTCAATGTACCGATATTTCATCCGTTTTTTATGACTAAAAGAAGAGAAAGTGAATGGTTTGACAGTGTAGAAGGAATCAATTCATCAGAATTCCTATTATCAGTGATGCTTCCAGAATTAGATGGAGCAATAGAGACTTATCCTATTGGAGCAATGGCAGTACCAGAATATAATAGTGAGTTTGATATTGAAGTAAGGGAACTTAGTTTGATAGATGATAGAGTCTTGAAACTTGTTTCCAGAGTTGAAAATTGGTTGAAACTACAAATCAAGAGGAATTTTGATAAGAAGGTAGCGATCATATGCTACAATTATCCGCCAGGGGAAGATAATCTTTTTGGAGGAGCTTTTCTTGATACTTTTAATTCAGTAGAGAACATATTGAAAGAATTGAATGATAATGGTTATAATGTGAAGCCATTGAGTAGTGATGATTTAATGAGTAGTTTTACAGCGGGAAAAATAGTTAATTCTGGTAGATGGTCTGACGAAGGATCAGAAGAGAATTTTATCAAATATAGTACTAAAGAGTATAATAAGGATTTAGAGGATAAGTGGTATAAAGAAGAAATACTGGAGCAATGGGGGCAAGCGCCTGGTGACGTAATGAGTGATGGAGAGAATTTCTTGATACCAGGAATAATAAGTGAAAATGTTTTTATTGGTTTACAGCCTACAAGAGGTATACATGAGAATCCAGAAAAAGTCTATCATGATAAAACATTATTGCCTCCTCATCAATATATAGCATATTATCAATGGCTAAAAGAGGAGTTTAAAGCTGACGTAATTATTCATGTTGGAACACACGGGACATTGGAATTCTTAAAAGGTAAAGAATGCGGTATGTCCAGTAGATGTCTACCAGATATGTTAGTAAGTGACCTTCCTCATCTGTATATCTATTATTGTGGTAATCCAGCAGAAGGAATGATTGCAAAAAGACGTTCTCATGCTGCATTAATAGGTTATCAACCACCAACATTTATCGAAGGAGAATTATATGGTGAATATGCAAATTTGGCAGCTATGATTGATGAATACCATGAAGCCCTAAGAGTATCACCAGTAAGAAGTGATGATGTATATACTAACATAATGAAGAAGGCAGTGGAAAACAATCTGCCTGAGGATTTAGACCAGATTGAAAGTGAATTATACAGGATGAACCGTTCCCTTATTCCAAAAGGTCTGCATGTATTTGGTAAATCGTTTGATATTGAAGAAGTCTATAGGTATCTTGAATTTGTTCTAAGATATGATAGGGGTAATATAAAATCTCTTAGGAGAATCTTAGCAGTTAATAGTGGTTATGATTATGATGAAATACTTGAAAATAATGATATAAACGCATTAAAAAGAATAGATAGGGAAGTAAAAGAATTAATTGATACATATTGGAAAGAAAATGGAAAAATTAGCGATAGTCTTAACATTAAAAATGATTTAAGAATAGAAATAGATAATACAATGAAGTATGCAGAAGACCTAGTTTGTAAGTGTAATGAGAATAATGAGAGCAACGGACTTTTGAAACTCTTAAATGGAGAATACCTAAAGGCTAAATTAGCAGGAGATACTATCAGAAATCCAGAAGTAATGCCAACAGGATATAATCTATATCAATTTGACCCAAGATTTGTTCCAAGTGAAACAGCTTATGAGAGAGGCAGGAAAATTGCTGAGAATACAATTAACCAGTATCTAAGGGAACATGGGGAATATCCAAAAAGTATAGCTGTAGTTTTATGGGGACTTGAAACTTCTAGGACTCAGGGAGAAACAGTTGGACAGATAATGGCTTATCTAGGAATAAGACTTGGAAAGTCAAGAAGTATATGGGAACCTAAATATGAAATAATACCTGAGGAAGAATTAAAAAGGCCTAGAATTGATGTAGTAATAAATATGTGTGGCTTTTTTAGAGATATGTTCTCAAATATTATCAATGATTTAAATGAATTGTTTGAAACAATATATGGATTAGATGAAGGTGATGAGTTTAATTACTTTAAGGCTAATAGTAAAAGACTATACAAAAAGTTATTAGAGGATGGTTATGAAAAAGAGGAAGCTTTAGAATTATGTAAATCCAGAATATTTGGACCTGCAGAAGGAGAATACGGGACAGGAATCACTAAGCTGTTTGAAACCAAGAATTGGGAAAATGAATCTCAGATAGGTGAAACTTTTGTTAAGAGTCTAAGGCATGTATATAGTAAGAACCATAGAGGAAAAGAAGCAGGGGAATTGCTTAATAATAATCTTAGTTCTGTTGATGTTGTATCACAAATAAGAAGTAATCATGAGTATGAGGTTACAGACCTTGACCATTATTATGAGTTTTTTGGTGGACTTGCTAAATCAGTGGAAATGGCTAAGGGATCAAAAGCGGAGATATATATTACTGATACGACTGGTGAACGACTTGAAACAGAAAGTGTTGAGAAATCCATCAATAGAGGAATTAGGACAAGAGTATTAAATCCAAAATGGAGAGATGGTATGTTGGAGCATAAATATCATGGAGTTCAGAAAATTGCTGATAGATTTGAAAATATCATGGGATTAGCTGCTACTACTAATAAGGTGGAAGAGTGGATTTATGATGATTTGCATAGCAAATATATTGATGATGATGAGATGAGGGAAAGATTGAAAGACAATAATAGATGGGCTTATTTTTCTATTGTGGAACAGATGATGGATTATGAGAAGAGAGGTTATTGGAAGGCTACGGATGAGCAGAAGGAGAAGTTGTTGGAGGTATATTTGGAATTGGAGGGGGATATAGAGGAGGATATTTAAATACTACTACATAAAGCTCAACAGTCAGGTTGTAAAGTGTTATAATCACTTGCCTTACTCTGAGAAGCGATCGGTCTGCGTGATTATAACACTTTACAACCTTCGGTTGGTGCCGGTTTATGGATAGTGGGGGATCTGAGGGAGATAGATAGATAGTTAGTTGTTGGATGTAAGTACATTGTACTTTGTTTTTTGGTTGAATTTTTAATATGGCTTTATGGTGTTACAAATTGAATTATACAATATTTGTAGTAGCCTGTAGTTAGGCTAGTAAAGGTTTTTTTAATATTCTTATTAAATCTTTAAATAATTAATTTACTATAATAAAACATGGAATAGCCTAAAGTTTTGTACGTAAGAAGAAAAAGTGTTTTATACCTATATTGAAGGGGAATAGGAGCAAAATAGTATAGGTATATGAGAAGTAGTGAGGCAGGACGCCGAACCCAGCTTTTAATCTGACAGCCCTACTGGACTGTCAGGAATAATAATGGACTCGATGTCCATTATTATTCGTTG